>NZ_JBFGBM010000279.1:0-1512 GCF_041567615.1 Muriicola sp. | reverse complement strand
TCTTCCCCCATGCCAGTGGCAGTGGCACCTCCAATCTCGTTATCTACAAACAGTCCCGCCCCGATTATGGGAGAATCGCCTACCCTTCCAGCCATTTTGTAAGCCATACCACTGGTCGTGCAGGCCCCTGCTATATCCCCGCTTGAGTCGATAGCCAGCATGCCAATGGTATCGTGGTTCTCGATATTGATGACCGGGTCATATTTGGAGGTCTTTTTCCATTCGAGCCATTCCTGCCGGGATTTATCCGTAAGGAGATCCTCTTCCGGGAAGCCTTTCTCAAGGGCGAATTTCCTGGCGCCTTCCCCGGCGAGCATTACGTGGGGCGTGTCTTCCATGACCCTGCGGGCCACGGATACGGCATGGACGATATTTTGCAGATATACTACGGCGCCACACCGACTGTCCTTGTCCATGATGCAAGCGTCCAGGGTCACATTCCCATCCCGGTCTGGCCGACCTCCTTTCCCTACGGACTGGTTGTTCACATCGGCTTCCTCCATCATGACCCCTTGTTCCACGGCATCCAGAGCTGTACCCTTACCCTTCAGGACTTCATATGCCTTAGCCGTGGCATTGGGTACGTTCCAGGTGGCGATCACCAGAGGCCCAGTCGGAGTAATGTTCCCGGCCTTTTCTTCCGATGTTTTGTCTGCGCATGAAGCTGCCCAGGCACCGCCCATGAGGGCCGCTCCCCCCAGACCCCCGTTTTTAATAAACTTTCTTCTGTCCATACCGTTAGAGTTGATTACATTTATGTGATTAAAGATAGGGATAATGACCGTAGAAGTTTGCGTGACCTCTCTGGAATCCGCCCTGATCGCTCAGGGGGCAGGAGCACAACGGATTGAACTTTGCGCGGAACTTTCCCTGGGAGGGATCACCCCGTCCTACGGCCTGATCCGGACCGTCAAGCAAGCCCTTCATATCCCGGTACACGTCCTTGTCAGGCCGAGGAGCGGCGACTTTACCTATTCAGAACATGAGTTATTTGCTATGAAACAGGACATAGGTATCTGCCGGTCCCTGGGGGTAGATGGGATCGTCTCGGGAGTTTTGCAAGAGGATATGAAAGTAGATTGGAAAAGGACCTCTGAACTACTGGATCACAGTAAGGGCATGTCCTTCACCTTTCACCGGGCATTCGACTGGGTACCAGACCCGGCCGGAACCTTCCTCAGGTTGCAGGAAATCGGGGTTCAAACCTTACTTACCTCCGGGCAGGCGCAAACCGCAGAAAAAGGTCTGGCCGTCCTGCGGAAGTTACTCCCTCTCTCATCCGGGTGTACCGTAATGCCGGGAGGGGGGATCAATGCCCGGAATGCCCTGCTCTTTAAAGAAGAAGGATTCAACGCTTTGCATCTGTCTGCCAGCCGAGCGGTTGTCAATACGCCTGAAACCCACCCCCTGCCCATGAGAACATCCAACATATCCCCGGAGAATCACGTCCTTAAAACAGATCCTGAAATCCTGAGAAAAGTGATCGAAAGCGTTAATTAAGTCTAAAAGAAT
>NZ_JBFGBM010000278.1:0-1624 GCF_041567615.1 Muriicola sp. | reverse complement strand
CGAACCGACCAGCATCTAGCTTTGCTGTCTGGGAAGAGCCTTTAGGGACGAGGGCGTATGCGAAGGGCTTGTCGGCCTCAGGCCAGGGCTGTAGCACCCGGATCACCGTTATGCCTTCCGGGGTCCTTTCGATCTCAAATCCGCGTGCATGAAGGACACGGTATGAAGAGCCTGTGTTATCGGAATCATTGATGGGCTCTGCAGGAAGATTTCCCTTTTCCCTGCAGCCCATCAGGCAAAGAAGCAATAAGCAGATGAAAATTCGCATACGGCCGGATTACGGTTTTCAAAAGTAAACTTATTTGCCCTAAGTCAGAAAGGAGATGGAATTTGATTATCTTCGGCCCGAATTTTGGTTGCCGGCCCGGTCATCGTGGCGGCATTAAAAGGGAATCCGGTGAAAATCCGGAGCTGTTCCCGCAACTGTAAGCTCAGTAGGAAATCCCCCGGGAGTACCTATGGTTGACATCTCTTCATTACCACTGTCCGAGGACGGGAAGGTCGATGTCAATACGCAAGTCAGGAGACCTGCCAGGTTCAGAATCGAATATTAACTTTCGGGATAAAAGTTTTCGTATGCAACCTCATACGCAGTTCCGACAACAGGAATAAAAATGATCAAAAAAATTTGGAGTGCCGCTGTGCTTTTGTGTGTCGGTACAATATCCTGGGCTCAGGATAGGGCGATGGACAGCCTTAAAGTCCAGGAGTTGGATGAAGTAGTGGTCAGTGACACCCGCTTTCCCATCCGGCGGGAAAATTCCGGTAAAACTGTGATCCGCATCGGACCAGAGGAACTCGCCCTGAATCAGGGACGCTCCCTCCCAGAGCTGATCAATACTAAAAGCGGCATAGAGATCTCAGGCAGCAGGGGCAGGGCAGGGGAAGTGCTGGGCGCTTTTGTCCGCGGTGGGAGGGGCAGGCAGCTGATCGTCCTCATCGATGGTTTGCGGGTATCAGACCCCTCTTCCTTTTCCCAGGAATACGACCTGCGACTCCTGCCTCTCGAAAATATTGAATCCATCGAGATCATCAAGGGGGCGAACAGCACCCTCTATGGAGCTAATGCTGCCACAGCGGTGATCAATATCACGACAAAAGGAGTTCCCGTGGAGGGAATTACAGGAAATTTCCGTTCCAGCATAGGGACCAATCAGACTGCAGACGATCAGCAATACCGACTTAATGCATTCGAAAATTCTGCCAGAGTGGCCGGGACCCTCGACCGATGGGAATACGCCCTGGGTTTTGGCCACCGGTACACAGACGGGATATCCTCCATCAGCACACAATCAGGGGAGACAGACCCGTTCTCTGCCCTTAATGCCGACCTGAAACTGGGATATCGCTTTAGCGAGCGCACAAAAACCCAACTCTACGCCAGCAGGGCTAAGTTCCATGTGGATTACGATGAATCCTTTGGCCTTGTGGACGCGCCCTACCGGTTCAAAAGTGCACAGGACCGGGCAGGCGTGCAAACCACTATGGGGTATAAGAAGGGTACAACCACCCTCAACCTGGCGTACTCCTCCTTCTCTTCCGAGAATTTCAGCGCTTTTCCGGGAACCTTTGAAGGGCAAAACCTGATTGGCGATCTCTTCAACAGGATTCGGCTCGGCAAGGT
>NZ_JBFGBM010000277.1:0-1712 GCF_041567615.1 Muriicola sp. | reverse complement strand
TGAGCGTGAGGTTCACAGAGCTGTCGGCCAGTTCGCCTACAAATACGACCGGGGCGGGATCTTTTAATATGCCACTGTTTTCTGCACAGATCTCAAGAAGAATATCCTTTGCTTTTTTTATGTTGGAAGAGTAGCTAATACCAATATCAATCTTATCCCTTCGGGTATTTTCAGCGTTGTAATTGATGATGTTGTTGTTAGACAACTGCCCGTTGGGAAGAATGGCTAACTGGTTACCAAACGTATTGAGTTTCGTGGTGAAAATGGTAATTTCTTTTACCGTCCCATCTACTCCCTGGGCGGAGATAAAATCTCCCACTTTAAAGGGTTTGAAGATCAGGATCAGAACTCCGCCTGCAAAATTTGAAAGGGATCCCTGCAGGGCCAGTCCGACCGCAAGACCTGCGGCACCCACCAGGGCAACCAGGGATGACGATTTCACGCCAAGTTGAGTAATGACCAGGACAAACAACAGGAGTTTCAGGGCAATACTGATAAAGCTTTGTAGAAAGGTTTCCAGGGCCTGGTCGTAGTCCTTCTTTTGAAAAAAGCGGCGGACCATCCTGTTGATAAACTTCACGATCCACCACCCAACAACGAGTATGATAGCTGCGGTAATGAGGTTGGGTATGATCTCCATGACCCAGTTCATTCCCTGATCTAAATATTCTGTATATTCTGAAAAAGATGCCATATCGGTATGATTTTGTGCAAAGCAAACAAAAATAAGACCCAATATCAAATCAGGAACTATAAAGTCTTGTTAAGTCAGCTGCCGGATCGGAGTTGTTCAAGGGCCTCTTCAGGAGAGGAAACCGGCAGGTTGCACGCTCCGGCTTCACAGATATAGATCAGAGTTTTATCCTTTTGGATTCGTCCCTTTAGTAAACTCAGAGAACCCTCCTGAATAGCCCCTGCAAAGAGTGTATTCGGAAAATAATGATGCCGCAAAGACCTTCCGAAATCGTGGGCAGACTCCCCTGTGATCACCACCTCCCTGAAGGGGTAGGCGTCAAAAAGGGGCATGTGCATCCAGTGCGCATGGCTGTTTGGGTTTTCCAGGATGCTCTCCCTCATGGTCCTGAGCATCCGGTTTGCGGTATGTCCATAGTTTCGGTCGGGATACAGGCAGGATAGTCTGAACAGGTTCATCGCCATGACCGAATTGGAAGCGGGGATGACATTATCAGCCGTTTCCACGGACCTTCTGACCGTAACAGTTTCCTGGTCTGAAGTAAAGAAGAAGAGGTCGCCTGTGGGATTGAGGAAATGATCCAGGCAATGGTCTGTTAGCTCCAGGGCCCTTATTATCCAGCGTTCTTCAAAGGTCACTTCGTATACATGTATGTATGCGTCGATAAGGAGGGCATAGTCTTCCAGAAACCCTGCAATAGTGCTATTACCTTCCTTGTGATTGTGAAACAGGCTCCCATCTTTGCGAACAACGGCACCTTCCAGGAACTCGATGGTCATCAGTGCCATTTTGAGGTAGGTTTCGTTTTTAAGGTATCGGGAAGCCTCGATGAGGGCTTTGACCATCAGGGCATTCCAGGAGGTGAGGATCTTGTCGTCCAGCCTGGGTCTCGATCGGGATTCGCGCCTTTTGAACAGGATCTCTTTACAGGCATGGATCCTCTGCTCAAAGTTCTCTGTGGCCAGTCCGTGTTTTTTAGCCATTTCCTCCCGGGAAGAATCGCGTATAAGCACATAGA
>NZ_JBFGBM010000276.1:0-1746 GCF_041567615.1 Muriicola sp. | reverse complement strand
GATAAAAGTCATCTTTTGGGAGCATATAATTTCCAAATTTTGCAGTAGAAATTCAACCCAGTAGTATAAATAACATAATTCATGACAACATTTGATTTAACGAAGTACGGAATTGAAGTAAAAGAGATACACAGGAACAGCAGCGTACCGGTTCTTTACGAACTGGGACTTAGGCTGGAAGAGGGAACGGCCATCTCCGATGTGGGGGCGCTCCTGGTCTATTCCGGCGAGAAAACGGGAAGGAGCCCTAAGGACAAGAGAGTCGTCAGGCATCCGGACTCTGAGAAGAATATTGACTGGGGACCCATCAACATTGGCCTTGATGAGCACACCTATATGGTGAACAGGGAGCGTGCCCTGGATTACCTCAATACCAGGCCGCGCATCTATGTCGTTGATGCCTTTGCGGGCTGGGACCCAAAATACAGGCTAAAAGTGAGGATCATATGCACCAGGGCCTATCACGCCCTCTTTATGCAGAACATGCTGATCATGCCGACAGCTGCTGAACTCGAACAGTTCGGGGAACCAGACTATGTGATCTTTAACGGAGGAGGCTTCCCTGCCAACCGCTATACCTCGGAAATGACCTCCAAGACCAGCGTGGATGTGAACCTGGAAGCCAAAGAGGTCGTGATCCTGGGTACACAATATGCCGGGGAGATGAAGAAAGGTATATTCTCCATCATGAATTACCTGATGCCCCTGGAAGAGGTATTGCCTATGCACTGTTCTGCCAACGTAGGCGAAGAGGGGGATGTGTCTATCCTCTTTGGACTCTCCGGTACGGGTAAGACCACACTGAGCGCAGATCCCAAACGAAAACTCATAGGGGATGACGAGCACTGCTGGACAGACGATGGCACTTTCAATATTGAAGGAGGTTGTTATGCCAAGGCGATCAACCTTTCTGAAGAAAATGAACCTGACATTTACAACGCGATCCGGTTCGGCACCGTCCTGGAAAATGTGGTCTACGATAAGAAAACCCGTAAGGTAGACTATACGGATACCTCTATCACCCAGAACACAAGGGCGTCTTACCCGATCAATTTTATTGACAATGTTCAGATCCCCTGTATCGCAGGTCATCCGGAAAATATCATTTTCCTTACCTGTGACGCGTTTGGCGTGCTGCCTCCGGTGAGTAAACTCACCCCTGAACAGGCGAGCTACCACTTTATTTCGGGCTATACCGCCAAGGTGGCCGGTACCGAGATGGGGATTACCGAACCTCAGGCTACGTTCAGCGCTTGTTTCGGTGCCGCCTTTATGATGTGGCATCCCAACCGATATGCAGAATTGCTGGCCGAAAAGATCAAGAAACACCATGCAACTGCCTGGCTGGTTAACACAGGCTGGACAGGCGGCGCACACGGTGTGGGTTCAAGGATTAAATTGAAGTATACGAGAGCCATGATCGATGCCATCCACAATGGAGATTTTGACCATGTAAACTTTGTGAAGGATGAGGAATTTGGATTTATGATCCCCGAGAGTTGTCCAAATGTACCCTCCGAGGTCCTTATCCCCAGAAACACCTGGGAAGACAAGGAAAGATACGAGCAGGTCAAGGACAAACTGGTCGCCCTTTTCAATGAGAACTTCAAAAAGTTTGAAAAGGATGTGAACGAGGAGATCGTAGACGCCGGACCTAAACGTTCCCTGTCCGTAGAATCCTGATCTCGAGCAGAGCAGATCAATGAGGTTCCCTTTTCCTCTGCGAAAGGGGAACCTTATTTTTTG
>NZ_JBFGBM010000275.1:0-1791 GCF_041567615.1 Muriicola sp. | reverse complement strand
GGGCACGTCTATGTTCAGGAATTTACTCCTGAGTCCTTTGTAGGCCGAGGTGAGGTAATCCTGCCCGGCGTAGAAGACCACAGGAAGAGAAAAAGCGAACATCAGCCAGCGGAAAAGGATTTTGTACTGCTCTAACCAGAATTCCTCCACCTCAAAATATTCCGGAAAGGAAAGGAACATGATATTCCCGAAAGCAAATCCCGCTACTCCCAGTTGATAGATAAGTTTCTTGTCCTCCGTTTTTCTTTCCCGTCCCGAATCCGCGAGGGAAATACTGGGTTCGTACCCGATGCGGGACAGCAGGATAGCTATTTCCTTAAGGGTTACTTCCTCAGCATTGAAGGTGATCCTTACGGTCTTTTTGGGAAAGTCGACCTGAGACTGAATAATACCGGGGGCCAATTTATGCAGGTTCTCCAGCACCCAGATACAGGAGCTGCAATGGATGGAGGGGATATACAGGCCGATGATCCCGTGCTTCCCGTCATGGAACTCTAGCAGTTGCTCTGCGATCTCAGGTTCACCCAGGAAATCGAATTTTCCCGGGATGTAATCAGGAGAGGTTCCTGCAGCCGACTGAAGATCGTAATAATACTTCAGATCATTTGAGTCGAATATCTCATACACCGTTTTACAACCCGGGCAACAAAAAGACTTGTCCTGAAACAGGACCGTATCTTCATCACAAGGGAGCCCACAGTGAAAACAGAGCTCTTTATCCATAGACTTGCTTCATACCTGGGTGCAAAGATGCGAGTCACGGGGGGCTTAAAACATGATATTAATCAGGTTTAAATATTTCACAGGAACTTAGGAGAACCAGTTTCAGAGATCAGAAAAATCCCCCGAGTTCCATGGGGAACTCTTCAAATTGTCGTACCTTAGGGTATTGAAATCATTACCTCATGAAAAGCAGATGCGAGAATTGCATCATCAGGCAATTTAATTCTTTGCGGGCTATGAGCAAAGAAGAGCTAAAACGTGTCTCGGATACTAAAACCACGAAGATCATCAAGAAAGGGCAACCCATATTTTCCGAGGGTGAAAAGCTCAACGGTGTCTTTTGTGTTCGAGATGGGGTTTCGAAGCTGTCCAAGCTCAGCGCCAATGGAAAAGACCAGATTGTAAAACTGGCCAGTAAAGGAGAGGTGATGGGACAACGCTCCGTGATCGCCGAGGAATCCTCCAACCTCAGCGCTGTGGCTGTAAGCGATATGGAGGTCTGTTATATACCCAAAGAGGGTATTGTGGATGCCTTGCATCAAAACCCCAATTTTACCGTGGAAGTTCTCCGGCATATGGCGCATGACCTCCGGGAAGCAGATGACGTGATCGTGAACATGTCGCAGAAAACAGTGAAGCAACGGATAGCCGAGGCCTTTTTATATCTCAGGGATAACTTCGGGGAAGATCCGGAGGGTTACCTGAGTATTACCCTATCCCGGGAAGATATTGCCAATGTCGTGGGCACCGCCACCGAATCCTGTATCAGGATCATTTCGGAATTCAAGAAGAAGAACTACCTCAAGACTTCCGGAAAAAGGATCGGAATTCTGAATGAAAAGAAACTCCGAGACCTGGTCGACGGGTTTTGAAGTGATCAACTCCTCTTAGAGACTTACGGGTGCAGAGTCGCAGGGATCCCATCTGCCGGGAGACCCTGTCAAACCTGATAAATGTCATTGTTTCGGCTGGTTGGCTTCTCTATTTTTACCCCTGTTACTGTAGAGAAATCCCTATGAAACGCATCTTATTACCCACAGATTTTTCGGAAAATTCATGGAATGCCAT
>NZ_JBFGBM010000274.1:0-1839 GCF_041567615.1 Muriicola sp. | reverse complement strand
GGTCCTCCTGCCCTTTTTGAAGTTCCTTACCCTGTCCCGCCTGTTTTATATCCTGGCAATAATCCTCTTCGGCCTCACTATTATCTTTGTGATATGGTACTGGCTAAGTCCGAGACCGCACGACCCTCCTCAATCTTAAAATTAAAGGACCCCGCCTTTGATACGCAAGAAAAAACCAGAAACCCCTGATAAGAAGATCCACCCTCTTATAGGAGTGTTGCTCTTTTTGATCTCCCTCGTACTTCTGGTCATCACAGGTCCTTTGGGCTTCCTTTACGGACTTTTCCACAATCTGTTCAGGAGAGGGATTACGGGAGTGGGCGAATATTTGCTAAAAATTGCAATATCTGTGGACCAGCTCGGCAATGTACTTATGCAGCACCTGCTCAACCTGCTTTGGATACGGAAAGGAGGATACCCCTTCGGCAACCGGGATGAAACCATCTCGAGCGCCCTTGGCAGGAATAAGAAACTCGGGATGCTTACGGGTTTCGGAAAATTTATCGATGGCTTCCTCGATCTCATCGACCCCAACCATTCCCTGAACTCTATCGACTATTATGTGGAACCTACCCACAACCTGATAGACAAACTCGGATGGGTCTTTGTAGAGGACAAAAAGGTTTTGTGCGTCAGGAGTAAGAACAAAGACCTTTTTTATATCCCGGGAGGGAAGAGGGATAAAGGCGAATCCGACCTGATGGCTCTAAGCCGGGAGATCGGGGAAGAATTACAGGTCACCCTGAAGCCGGAAAGCTTCAGGTTCCTCGGTTCCTTCGAGGCCCAGGCCGATGAGCAACCTCCTGGGGTAATGGTTCGTATCCGTTGTTACGAGTCTGAATTCAGGGGTGAATTAAACCCCGCATCAGAGATCGAAGAGATGAAATGGCTGGGTTTTGAGGACAAAAATCAGGTCTCAGCTGTGGGCGGGCTGGTATTTGACCACCTGAGGCTGGAAGGCAGGATGTAAGCCCATAGTACAAACATCTCCTGAATTTTGTTACTTTTACGGCCGACTAACCAGGCGAGTTTCGCTAAATTTTTGAAGTTTACATGACAGTTTTGGGAATAGACATCGGAGGTTCGGGTATGAAAGGTGCCCTCGTGGATTCTGTAACAGGAGAAATGCTGACAGAGCGGTTCCGTATCCCAACCCCTGCATCCCGCAAACCCAAACCCATGGCCAAGGTAGTCAGGAAGATCGTCGAACACTTCAACTACGAAGGACCTATCGGGTGTGGTTTTCCCACTACCCTGAGGCACGGTGTCTGCAAGTCGCAGGGCAACCTCCACAAGAAGTGGGTGGGTGTCAATGTGAAAGAACTCTTTAGCGAAGCCACCGGCCTTCCCGTTACAGTGATCAATGACGCGGACGCCGCCGGTTATGCTACCATGAATTACGGGGTGGGGAAAGGCAAGAACGGATTTGTGGTTATGATCACCATAGGCACTGGTTTAGGCAGCGGTGCGTTCTGGGACGGGGAACTCGTCCCGAACTTCGAGCTGGGTCAGATCCCGTACAAGGAATTCGACAAGATAGAGACCTGGGCTGCGGCCTCGGCCAAAGAAAATGAAAACCTCACTTACGAGGAATGGGGGAAGCGGTTCAATATATTTTTGCAATATGTGGAGATCCTGGTCTCCCCTGACCTGATCATCCTGGGCGGGGGAACTTCCAAGGATTTTGACGAATACAAGGATTTTATCACCATTGAGACCCCGGTAATCCCTGCCGGACTCCAAAATCACGCCGGGATCATCGGTGCAGCTGCAGCGGCGGTTCACCATCCCATCACCCTCGATTGATCCTATAAGAAGCATAAAAAAAGCGCCGGTTGG
>NZ_JBFGBM010000273.1:0-1846 GCF_041567615.1 Muriicola sp. | reverse complement strand
GAGTTCTCAATTCGTGGAATTGTGCGATCAGATCTAACAGTTTATACCGCTCTACCGTAAAATCCTTGTCCTCGGTGGCCCTGGCAAAACGGGATGTCGGGAGGTTTTTGCGCCAGGGGGTATCGTTGTAGAGCGATTTCTTGTAAAACAAGCGAAAAAAGAGGGAACCTTTTTTCTTTGTCGGTTTGTTCTTGATAGCTACTTTCAGGGGAACCTGGCAATGCCAGACCATCTGGCCTACATTCATTTTGCCCCACAGGCTTATTTGGGTCGATTTCAGTTCGCCAACCCTTCTCTGGATCTCCTGAAACGCTTCTTCTTCAAACAAAGATTTCATGGATGCTTTTTAATTGCAGTGCAATAACTACTTTAACAATATTAGTTGTTTATCTTTAACCATGGAAAAAAACCCGGCGTCTTTCTCCATAAAAACCTGGGCCGATGATGACAAACCCAGGAGAAAATTAATAGTAAAGGGTAGGGGAGGCCTCTCTGATGCAGAACTCCTCGCCATCCTGATCGGGTCCGGCAGCAGGGAGGATACCGCCCTGAGCCTGGCCAGGAAAATACTAAAAAAGTCGGATGACAGCCTTACCCTGCTCGGAAGGATGTCTATTGCAAAACTCATGAAATTCAAAGGGATAGGGGAAGCAAAGGCGGTCACTATAGCAGCTGCCCTCGAGATCGGCAGAAGGAGAAGGGAAGAAGCAGTCACAGATCTCAAGTGTATTTCGGGCAGTGCGGATGCCTTTGCCGTACTGGAACCTGTGTTGTCTGAATTACAGCATGAAGAGTTTTGGATCCTGTACCTCAACAATGCCAATAAGGTCATTCACAAATCCCAGTTGAGCAAAGGAGGGATCACAGGAACCCTCGTAGATATCAGGCTTGTACTTAGGGAGGCACTGGAGCTGGGTGCGGTAGCTGTCATCCTGGCCCATAACCATCCCTCAGGAGCCCTGAAACCCAGTGAAGCAGATAAGGCGATCACAATGAAATTAAAGAAGGCCGCTGAGACCCTGGATATAAAGGTCCTCGATCACCTGATCGTCACGGAAAAGGCCTTTTTTAGTTTTGCTGACCAACACCTCATTTGACATGCTGTTGATCTATACCCATAAGATTACCCCCAGATTCAGCTACATCATGAAGCAGATATTTACCCGTATGCTGCAGATAGAGGTGGGCTTTACCACAAAGGTGGAAGATTTCATTAGACATACAGGGCCAAAGATCACTTACACCAAACAACCGCTGCAGAACGAATTTTTTGTCAGAAGCCATAGCCTTTTATTTGAACAGGGCATCAGGAATATGAGTCTCTCCATGGGGAAATGGGACGACATTCCCTGTTTCTTTCCCGCGGGAGAGCGCAGCAACCTTCCGTTCGACATCTTTGCGGCCAGCTTTTATCTCCTTTCTCGTTACGAGGAGTATTTTCCCCATGTGAAGGACCTGGTGGGACGATTCCCCCTAAAGGAAAGTCTGGCTTATGAACAGGATTTTTTAAAAAAACCCGTGGTGGATCTCTGGGTCCAAAAGATGCTGCACCTGCTAAGGGAGAGGTTTCCTTCCCTTGTCGCAGCGCCGAAGCCTGTGCGATACACGTCCGTGATCGATGTCTCGGTCTCCCACAGTTTTGCACACAGGGGATTTTTTCGAAGTGGCATAGGGTTGCTGCTGGATCTGTTTTCCCTCAGGTTCAGAAGGGTCTCTCAGCGGATGGCTGTGCTGTTGAAGTTCAAGCCTGACCCTTATGACAATTTCAAGGAGTTGATAGGGATCCATGCCAGGTATAAACTTCCGGCTGTATTCTTCTTCCAGTTCGCTCAGTATTCCAGGTTCG
>NZ_JBFGBM010000272.1:0-1942 GCF_041567615.1 Muriicola sp. | reverse complement strand
GTCTGGAGGCCGATGACATCATAGGCACCCTGGCCAAACAGGCCGAAAAGGAAGGATACAAGGTATTTATGGTTACTCCGGACAAGGATTTCGGCCAGCTGGTCTCTGAGAACATCTTTATGTACCGCCCGGCCCGGATGGGAAATGGGATTGAGATATGGGGCATTCCTGAGGTGCAGAAACGGTTTGGGGTTGAACGCCCCGAACAGGTGATCGATTACCTGGGGATGATGGGTGATGCATCGGACAATATTCCCGGTTTCCCGGGAGTGGGTGAAAAGACCGCCAAGAAATTCATCGAAGAGTTCGGTTCCCTGGAGGGCTTGCTGGAGAACACGGACAAGCTCAAGGGCAAGATGAAGGAACGCATCATAGAAAATGCAGAACTGGGTAAGATCTCCAAGCAACTGGCGACCATTTGCGTGACCTGCGACGTCGCCTTTGATGCGGAGGACTACGAGCTTTCCGCCCCGGACAATGAAAAAGTACAGGCGATCTTCGAGGAACTGGAATTCCGGAGATTGAGGGAACAGTTCATCAAAATATTTTCAGGGGAGACCGAAGGCACCCCGACCATGGTCACCAGTACGGAAACGGGCAAACAGCAAGCCCAGGCAGCCGGAAGCGGGCAGTTCTCCCTTTTTGGCAACAAGGGGGAGGAACCGGCCACCCTCGAAGTGGTTTCGAGCAGGAAGACCATTGAGGAAGTTCCCCATGTCTACCAGAGCGTACAGGGCGGTATGGCCCTGGATCTCTTCCTGAAAAACCTTATGAAACAGGAGAAGGTGTGTTTCGATACGGAGACCACTTCCCTGAACCCGATTGAAGCAGAACTGGTGGGGATCGCTTTTTCCTGGGAAACAGGCAAAGGGTTCTACCTGCCCTTTCCCGAGGGGCGAGCAGAGGCCGATACACTGATCGATAGACTCAGACCCTTTTTCACCTCCGCGGAAATAGAGAAGGTAGGACAAAACCTGAAATACGATATCAAGGTACTCCGCAAATACGGGGTTGAGGTAAAAGGCCCTCTTTTTGACACCATGCTCGCCCACTACCTGATCAACCCCGATATGAGGCACAACATGGATGTGCTCTCTGAGACCTACCTCAATTACACCCCGATCTCCATCACCGAACTCATCGGAAAAAAAGGGAAGAACCAGCTGAGTATGCGGGAGGTACCCCTCGAACAACAGACGGAATACGCAGTAGAAGATGCAGACATCACCCTGCAGTTGGCCCAGCATTTTGAAAAGGAATTAAAAGAGGCTGAGACCATGGACCTGTTCAGGGATATCGAGATCCCCCTTCTCAGGGTCCTGGCAGATATGGAGCTGGAAGGGATCAACCTCGACAAGGATTTTCTAAAGGGTCTGTCGACCCAACTCGATGCCGATATCGCCTCCCTGGAAAAAAAGATTTACGAAGAAGCCGGAGAGACCTTTAATATAGGTTCCCCCAAGCAGTTGGGAGAGATCCTTTTCGACAAGCTGAAACTGGTAGACAAACCCAAAAAGACCAAGACCGGGCAGTATTCCACGGCTGAAGATGTGTTGTCCTACCTGGCCAAGGACCACCAGATCATCAGGGATGTCCTCGAGTACCGTGGACTGACCAAATTAAAGAGTACGTATGTCGATGCCCTTCCCACCCAGGTAGAGGATCGTACCGGGCGGGTTCATACGGATTATATGCAAACCGTGGCAGCTACAGGTCGTCTCAGCAGTAACAACCCCAACTTGCAGAACATTCCCATCAGGACCGAGAGGGGTAGGGAGGTCCGCAAGGCTTTTATTCCCAGGGATAAGGACCATGTATTGCTCGCGGCAGATTATTCCCAGATCGAATTGAGGATCATTGCAGCCCTGAGCGATGAGGACACCATGATCGAAGCCTTTAAGAACGGGGAGGATATCCATGCTTCGACGGCTTCAAAGGTCTT
>NZ_JBFGBM010000271.1:0-2021 GCF_041567615.1 Muriicola sp. | reverse complement strand
CCCTCCTGCTGGAATATATCCTCATCATAGTGGGGGCGGCCCTGCTGTCGGGCTTCTTCACCTTCCTGATGCGTCAGACGATCATCAATGTAAGTCGATATATCGAATACGACCTGAAGAACGAAGTGTTCGACCATTACCAGAGGCTCAGCCTGAACTTTTATAAAAAGAACCGTACGGGAGACCTGATGAACAGGATCAGCGAGGATGTCAGCCAGGTCAGGCTTTACGCCGGTCCGGCCATCATGTACGGCATGCAGACCCTCACCCTTTTCGTATGCCTGATACCCCTTATGTTCATCAAGGCGCCTACCATTGCCTTCTACGCCCTGCTGCCCTTACCGGTCCTGTCTATCCTCATTTACAAGATCAGTAAGATCATTCACAAACGGAGTACCAAGGTGCAGGAATTCCTCTCCACCCTCTCCACTTTTGCCCAGGAAACATTTTCCGGGATCTCAGTGATCAAGGCCTATACCCTGGAACCCAAGATCAATTCAGAAGGATCCGCCCTGGCCCTGGACGGCAAGAACAGGAGCATGGACCTGGCCAAGGTAGATGCCTGGTTCTTTCCCCTGATGATCCTGCTGATCGGGATCAGCAATATTTTCGTGATCTACGTGGGTGGAAAACAATATATCGATGGGCAGATAGCCTCCATAGGGACCATAGCCGAGTTCATACTCTACGTGAACATGCTCACATGGCCTGTGGCCATTGTAGGATGGCTCACCTCCCTGGTCCAGAGGGCGGAAGCCTCCCAGAAGAGGATCAACGAATTCCTGAATGTAGAACCCGAACTCAGGAACGAGGTCGAAGAAGAGACCCCCATCAGGGGTGCGATCGAGTTCGACAAGGTGAACTTTACCTATGAGGATACCAATATCACTGCCCTGAAAGACCTCTCCTTTAAGGTGGAGGACGGACAGACCGTCGCCATCCTGGGACAGACAGGTTCCGGGAAATCCACCATCCTGGACCTGGTCGCACGTCTCTATGACGTGAGTTCCGGGGAGATCAGGATCGATGGCAGGCCGATTGGGAAACTGAACCTGGAGAGTTTGAGAAGCTCCATAGGGGCGGTTCCCCAGGATGCCTTCCTCTTCTCGGATACGATCTCCAACAATATCCGCTTTGGGAAGGAGACTGCCACGGAAGAGGAGATACAGGAAGTAGCCAAAATGGCTGTGGTCCATGACAACATCACCGGGTTTTCAAAAAAATACGATACCGTTCTTGGCGAAAGGGGGATCACCCTTAGCGGCGGACAGAAGCAGCGCATTTCCATCGCACGGGCCCTTTTGAAGGATCCGGAGATCTACTTGTTCGACGACTGCCTTTCTGCTGTGGACACAGAGACCGAAGAGGCCATCCTGAACAATCTCAAGAGAGCTTCCCGCAACCGCACCACCCTGATCGTAAGTCACAGGGTATCCTCTGCCAAGAACGCGGATATGATCATCGTACTCGATGAAGGCCGTATTCTCCAACAGGGAACCCACGAGGAACTCGTCGAGCAGGACGGGTATTACAAGGATCTTTACACCCATCAGCTCAGCGAGAAAGAAAACTAGAAATTTGTTGCTGAATTAGGTTTTTTTTTACATTTTTGATGACCTTAATCGAAAATTTCAAACAATTTCTGTACAAATGGCTGATAAAGATTTAATGGATCAGGAAGAGATTTACTCCAAAGTATTAAGGGCCGGCAGACGGACTTATTTTTTTGACGTGAGAAGTACCAAAGCCGGAGACTATTACCTGACCATTACAGAAAGTAAAAAATTTACTCATGACGACGGTTCTTTCCACTACAAGAAACACAAGATCTATTTGTACAAAGAAGATTTTCAAGCTTTTCGAGAAAATATGGAGGAAATGATGGACTACATCATTGCGGAGAAAGGACAGGAAGTGATTTCGGAGCGTCACCAAAAGGATTTCAAAAAGGAGGATAACGAGAACGGAGATGGGAATCAGCCCCTGGATAACTTTACCGATGTCGATTTTGATGACATTTG
>NZ_JBFGBM010000270.1:0-2057 GCF_041567615.1 Muriicola sp. | reverse complement strand
GCAATATGGGTGCTTTTTTTATGTACCTACCTCAAGGGAAGCCAAGGGAAGATCCCAGGTCCCTACTACATCCTACCCCCGGGGGACATACGTCCTTATTCCCCCTTGAAGACAAAATACCTTTCCATCCCGAAGTAAGAAAGCAGGGAAATAGGAATCTAAACTCGTGGTAAGTCCCCCTCGCCTTTCAAAGGCAGATCTGATCCTCCCATCAGATACCTATCCACATGATACGCAGCTTGCCTGCCTTCCGAAATAGCCCATACTATCAAAGATTGTCCCCTTCTCTGGTCTCCGGCAACAAATACCCCGGGTACGTTGGTTTGATAGTCCCTGGGGGAAGCCTTGATATTGGTCCGGGGATCGGCTTCGAGGCCCAATTGTTCAGCAAGGGTCATTTCAGAACCTGTAAATCCGAGCGCCAGTAAGGCCAGATCACAGGGCCATTCTTTTTCCGTTCCCTCAATTTCCTTCAACTTCATCCGCCCTCCAGGTTCTTTAATCCATTCTACTTCGGAAGTGACCAGGCCTTTGAGATCTCCTTTCTCATCGCCAATAAATTTCTTGGTGGATATACTGAAAACCCTTTCCGCCCCTTCCTTGTGAGAGGAACTGGTCCGAAGGCGCATAGGCCAAAACGGCCAGGGCTGATCCTGGGGTCTGCCCTCGGTAGGCTTGCTCAGAATCTCAAAATTGGTCACGGTTTTCGCTCCCTGCCTGAAGGAGGTTCCAATACAATCTGATCCCGTATCGCCCCCTCCGATCACGATCACGTGCTTGTCCGTGGCCATGATCTCATTTTCAAATTTCTTTTTCCCATCTACCCTGCGGTTATTTTGGGCCAGAAAATCCATCGCCTGCACTACTCCGTTCAGGTCAGCTCCCTCTATCGGGAGATTTCTGCGTACCGTAGCTCCACCGCAGAGGACCAGGGCATCATATTCGGTCTTAAGCTCTTTAGCCGGCAAATCAATCCCGATATGTACTCCGCACTTAAAGACGATCCCTTCCTCTTCCAGGACTTTCAGACGCCTGTCAATCACGTGCTTTTCCATCTTAAAATCAGGGATACCGTATCTCAAAAGCCCTCCGGGTTTCTCATCCCTCTCATAGACTGTTACCCAATGTCCAGCCCTGTTGAGTTGCTGGGCAGCTGCCAGTCCGGCCGGACCGGACCCAATAACGGCAATTTTTTTACCTGTCCTCGTTTCAGGTGGGTTAGCTTTAATCCACCCCTTTTCAAAGGCAGTTTCAACGATGTTTTTCTCAATATTCTCTATCGTTACCGGGTCTTCATTGATGCCCAGTACGCAGGCCTCTTCGCAGGGTGCCGGGCAAAGCCTGCCGGTGAATTCGGGAAAATTGTTGGTGGCGTGAAGGATTTGTGCAGCCTTTTCCCATTTGCCCCTATAAACAGCATCGTTAAAATCCGGAATAAGATTCCCTAACGGACATCCGCTGTGACAAAAAGGGATTCCACAATCCATACAGCGTGCTCCCTGTTCCTTCAGTTCGTTTTCCTTCAGAGGCACAGTGAATTCCTTAAAATTCTTGATCCTCTTTTCAACCGGTTTATAAGGTTCTGTCTTCCTTTTGTACTCTAAAAATCCCGTGATCTTTCCCATGTCTCCTTCCTAGGTAATTTGTAATTTCTCTTCCTCTAATCTCAGCAATGCCTGCCTGTACTCCTCAGGGAACACCTTGATGAATTTGGGAAGATACTGCTCCCAATTCTCGAGGATCCGCTGGGCAAGCGGACTGAAAGTTGCGTTATAGTGATTCTCGATCAGGGTCTTCAATTGCTGAACGTCCTTCTCTTCCTCAACGGCCAGCAGGTTCAGGGCTTCCTTGTTGCAGCGTTGGTCAAAGGTCTTGTTCTCATCCAGCACATATGCGATCCCGCCGCTCATTCCGGCTCCAAAGTTTCGTCCCACTTCTCCGAGGATGACGGCAACTCCCCCTGTCATATACTCACATCCATGGTCCCCAATGCCCTCTACGACGGCTGTAGCCCCTGAATTTCTGACACAGAAGCGTTCGCCGGCCTTGCCGTTGAT
>NZ_JBFGBM010000269.1:0-2106 GCF_041567615.1 Muriicola sp. | reverse complement strand
TAGGAGGTCCCGGATTTGAGGTGTTTTTCCCATTTCTCGCGGAGGGTCAGGATCCCGATCCTGATCTCGCCCACGGGCCTGGTGAAGGTGAAAGGCAGAAGAGAGGTCCTTACTTCACTGTCGAACAGTACGTAGTTCATGCCTGCGAATTTTAATCAAATGTAAAAAAATAACGCCCCCGATTGGAATCGGAGGCGCTTGTTTATGATGAACTCCTGTTTTTGGCGGACAAGAGTGCGTTTTCTAACAATTACTTCTTGAACTTCTTGTATTTGTTCTTGAATTTATCGATCCTACCGGCAGTATCCACCAGCTTGGCCTTCCCGGTATAGAATGGGTGGGACGACCTGGAGATCTCGAGTTTTACCAGGGGGTATTCTACCCCGTCTACCTCAAGGGTTTCCTTAGTCTCTGCGGTAGACTTTGTGATGAACACATCGTCATTGGACATGTCCTTGAATGCTACCAGTCTGTAATTCTCCGGATGTATACCTTTTCTCATCGCAATACGTCTTCAATTTCAGGCTGCAAATGTAATTATTTTTTTTAGCATTGCACAAGAAGTAGAACAAAAAACCTTCTTAAAAAATTGTACCTTGGAAGTGTAACAAAATGGCCATACAGGTCACTAATTAAACAATAAACCCAAAAAATAATCGACGAAATGGAACAAACACAACCTAAAATTGGAAAATTCTCACTCAATTACGGCCTGATCCTCGGTGCCGTTAGTGTGGTATTTGGTCTCATGCTATTCTCCATGGATGCCCATACTACTCAGGATACGAGCAACACGGTGATCGGGATCGCACTGGCAGTTGGTGTTATCATCTGGGCTTTGATCAATTTCAGGAAGGCCAACGGAGGCTTGCTTTCCCTGGGTCAGGCCATCAAAATGGGAATCGGGATTTGCCTGGTATCCGGGGTCATCTACATCGTTTACCTGATCCTGCTGGCCAACGTCCTCGATCCTGATTTTATCACTAAAATAGCTGAGAATACCAAAGCGGCGGCTGAAGAAGCCGGCGTGATGACGTCGGCCCAGATCGAACAACAATATGAAGGCACAATTAACTACTTCTGGATATCGTATCCTGTTATATTGATCGCCAGCGTGATCCAGGGTCTTATAATCGGGTTGATAGGCGGACTCATCTTCAAAAAATCATAAGCCCTCCTTTTAAAGGATTGTTGTATTTTTGAAGGGAAGAAGCATCGATACTCCATGAGCTTATCCATTGTCATTCCTTTACTGAACGAAGAAGAATCCCTGAAAGAACTGTACGATTGGATTGCATCCGTGATGCGGTCCAATCGTTTTTCATATGAGGTCATATTTATAGACGACGGGAGTACGGACGGTTCCTGGGAGATCATTACCCGCCTGGCTGCCGAAAATGAACAGATCAAGGGGATCCGCTTCCTGAAGAATTTCGGAAAGTCACAGGCCCTGCACGCGGGATTCCGCCAGGCCTCGGGCGATATCGTGGTCACCATGGATGCCGACCTGCAGGATAACCCCGAGGAGATCCCGGAACTGGTCCGGTTGATCGAAGAAGAAGGATATGACCTGGTCTCCGGTTGGAAAAAGAAGCGGTACGATCATGCGCTGACGAAGAATATACCCTCCAAACTCTTCAACTGGGCAGCCCGCAGGACCTCAGGAGTGAAATTGCACGACTTTAACTGCGGCCTCAAAGCCTTCCGAAAAGAGGTGATCAAGACCATAGAAGTGAGCGGGGAAATGCACCGGTACATCCCTGTCCTGGCAAAAAATGCAGGGTTTTCCAGAATAGGCGAAAAGGTAGTCCGGCACCAGGCCCGAAAATTCGGGAAGACCAAATTCGGGGCCGACCGCTTTATCAATGGCTTCCTCGACCTGATCACCATCTGGTTCGTCTCCAAATTCGGAAAAAGACCCATGCACCTTTTTGGCGCATTGGGCGTACTTATGTTCATTATCGGATCGGGATTTGCCCTTTACCTTGGGATCGATAAACTCTTTATCAACCCCACAGGCAGGTTGCTGAGCGAAAGGCCGCAATTTTATATCGCGCTGACCGCCATGATCATTGGCACCCAGTTTTTCCTGGCAGGATTCCTGGG
>NZ_JBFGBM010000268.1:0-2150 GCF_041567615.1 Muriicola sp. | reverse complement strand
GTATGCAGGTCGGCCGCGATCTCCTGGTGCGTGGCATGGATCACGTCGTCGTGATTCACCATGGCCTTGTCCCTGAGATATTTCAGCAATCGTTCATCCATATTCATAAAGGCCAGGGTGTCTACGGTTTCCAGGAGTTCCTGCATCCTGTTGTGATAGCTGTCGAGGATAAAAGCCCTCCAGCTCCTGTATTTTCCCATCCAATCCTCCATTTTCGATACCGGGATCATCAGCAACTCCACATCCGACTCCGCAACGGCCCGTATATTGCTCCTGCCCTGTTTTACACAGCAGGATAGCGTCATGGCACAGGTATCTCCCTTTTCTATAAAATACAGAAGGAGGTCGTCCCCCTGTTCATCCTCACTCATGATCTTAATCGCACCGCTGAATATCAAGGGCATAAAAGTGATCTCATCGCCTATGTCCATAAGATAATCACCCTGATTTACCTTCCGGAACTTCCCTGCTTCATGGATCTCCTTTATGAGTTCATCTTCGAACAGGTATCCATAGAGCCCTTTGAGATCTTCCAGTTTCAGTTCTCTTTTGTTCCGATCAATCATGTCTTGATATTAGGTATAAGTGAAACCTCAAATTCTACGTCCTCCTGATGCAGGAACCTGAATCCTTCGTGGAGGGAAGTCTGTTCAACCGCATAGGGGTAAAAGGTCACAGGCTCCACACAGATCATATTGGCGGATGGCGACCACAACATAAAACTACCAAAACCACGGGTGCTGACACCTATGCGTTTTTCGTCTTCCAGCACGAGACTGTCCGTTTCGGGAATCTCCAGAGCCTTGTCTCCGGCTGCCATTACCTCCGCAAGCCTCACTGACTTACCGCCGCCGACCACCCGGGCATCGGGCGATCTCAAACGAAAGGCCGGGTGATATCCCAGCATATAAGGCATGTCCCTCTCCCCACTTACGGTAAAAGTGATCTTTAATCCCTCATCCCCTAGGTGAAACTTTTTTACAAATCGAAAATTAAAAGGCCATATTAATTTCGGGGCCTTCGACCTTTTGGGGTATTTCGAATTGGAGACCAGGGTACCCGCCTGGTACTCCTTCGTATAAATTGCCGAATGCTTCTCCTGTGCATTTAAATGATAACGGAGTTCCCGTAAATGGCCGTGCTGGTCCTGTACGGCATTGCCTTTTGGGACCTGCACCCTGTATCCTGCGGCCTCCGTAGGACCGATGATCGGAAACATTTCAGTATCTGTATTCCCCCATCCGGGTTCCCCCTTCTGATGCATGAATTCATAGCCCTCCACCTGATAACTGATGAGTTCCCCTTCATCTATGATTACGCTCTGATCGAGGTGCTCCAGGGTGATCATAGCCTATTGATTGATGAGTCTGTAGATCAGGATGGCCGATCTTTTCGTCAGGGCTTCAATGGTCTTCAGGTTGACGGTCTCCTCGGGGGTATGCGCCCCGGAACCCATGGTACCGAGCCCGTCGAGACAATCCACGTAATCGGCTACAAAGGATGTGTCTGCAGCACCCCTCCTGCCCGGGTCGTAGGCCAGGACTTCGCCCTGTCCCAGATCCTTACTTACCCCATTGAGCACTTCGAGCAGCCTCAGATTCCCTTCTGTGGGAGGCATGGCAGGGTAACTATCCGTAAAAGAGATCTCTGCCGAGGTATTGGGCAGGTTATCAGCTACGATCGCTTTCATCTTTTCCCTGGCATTTTCCTTCTGTTCCTCCGTGATAAACCTCAGCCCTCCCCGGACATAGGCCGTTTGGGCGACCACATTGGTTTTTCCAAAGACCTCTCCCGAACTCTTCAAAGGGTCGTATTCCGTAAAGGTCCCTCCCATCAGGATACCGGGATTAAAGGTCAGGTATTCTTCTCCTTTAACTTCTTCGTAAAAGGCATTCAGAATTCGCGACATCTCAAAAATGGCTCCGGCACCTGTCCTTTCACTGAAAACCCCGGAAGAATGGGCCCTCTTCCCTGTCACCTCCACTTCCCATCCGGAAGCCCCGCGTCTGGCCACGGTGGCGTAATTGAAGCCTGTGGAAGTTTCATATCCCAGGGCAATGTCACTCCGTTTAGCGGCTTCGATGAGGTGTTTTCGACTTACTTCGAGAGGCTTGCCGGTACTCTCTTCATCCCCCGTAAAGGCGACGATG
>NZ_JBFGBM010000267.1:0-2231 GCF_041567615.1 Muriicola sp. | reverse complement strand
GGGGTCCCAGTCTGGGGAATTGTCATTGGCAGTGCCCTCAGTTCTCTGGTCATGCTCATGAATTACACAGAAGGATTGGTGGAACAGTTCAAATTTATTATCCTCCTCTCTACCCTATGCACCCTGGTACCTTATCTGTTCTCAGCGGCTGCCTATGTGGCCATTTCTCTGGAGGGCAAGAAATCGAAAAAACCTGGGACCGGGATCTTTATCCTGGGCGGGCTCACCTTTTTGTATGCGATGTGGGCTATTTTCGGGGCCGGGGAAGAGGCTGTCTTCTGGGGCTTCATCCTGCTGCTGGCAGGCACCCCCTTCTACGTCTGGCTGAAATGGAAAAACAACCTCCAAAACCGTTAAACATGCCCAATTCGTTTACAAGCCATTCCGAATACTTACCCCTGGAGCAGGTGTTGATCATGCCAGTTTCTGAAGCTTTTCGGGACAAAACCAAAATAGGAGCAGAATGGGAAGAATTGAATTATCTGAAAGCTCCGGACCTGAAACCGGCGCTGGAAGAATACCGGGATTTCATCAGCCTACTGCAAAAGAAAGGAGCTGAGGTGTTCTCTTTTACCAAAAGGGAATCCCTGACCCTGGATGCCCTCTATTGCCGGGATGCCAGTATTGTCACTGACCACGGGGTGGTCCTGTGCCGGATGGGGAAACGACAAAGACGGGCCGAACCCGCTGTGCAGGAAAAGGTTTATAAAGACCTGGGCATACCCATCCTGGGTAAGATCCAAGCGCCGGGTACCCTGGAGGGAGGCGACGTGGCCTGGCTCGATAGAGACACCCTGGCAGTTGGGTACAGTTATCGAACCAATTCTGAAGGGATTGAACAGCTTATCGGCATGCTGAGACCACTGGGTGTAAAAGTAATCGAAGTACAGCTACCCCATTTCAGGGGACCTTCAGATGTCTTCCACCTGATGTCCATCCTAAGTCCCTTAGACCGCGACCTCGCCGCTGTTTATTCCCCCCTGATGCCTATAGCGTTCCGGAACACCCTTCTGGAAAGGGGATATCAACTCGTAGAAGTACCGGAAGCCGAGTTCGACAGCCTCGGATGCAACATCCTCGCCACCGGACCCCGACAGTGTGTGATGGCCGAAGGGAATCCTATCACAGAAGCAGCCCTTCGCAAGGCGGGGTGTACGGTTTCCACCTATCCCGGATTAGAGATCAGTGTAAAGGGAGGGGGAGGACCTACCTGCCTGACAAGGCCCCTGAGAAGAAGAATACAGACTACATCTTGAGATAGAAATCCCTGCAAAGTGCTTTGTATTCTGCTGTGTATACATGCCTCTGTTCTTCAATGACAAGCTCATCTTCAAGGAGGCTTTGTTCTTTTCTCGAAAAGGCAAGCAGGCTGCGCTTGATGCCGGAATCGGGCGTCCCTTTCACCCGTGTAACCTTAAAAGGATAAAGGCCGGCTTCACGGGCCATTTGCCGAAACTGAGCTTCTGCCTGGAAGGGAATAATGGTCGCAAAGACCCCCTCGTCCGCTAACAGCATCTCCACCCCATGGATGAGTTCACTGAAAGGCAGGGCGATGTTTTGTCTTGCCCTGTCCCGGGCCTCGGAACCACTAGCTACTGTCTCGGAATGGAAAGGTGGATTTGAGACGATCAGTTCATAAGTCGCATCGCTTTCTTCAACCATCTCATCCAGGCCTGCGTGGTAACAAAAGAGTCGGTCTGCCCAGGGTGATGCCTCAAAATTTTCCACACATTGTTCAAATGCATCCCCATCGATCTCCACCGCATCGATGGTATCAGCCATAGTGCGTTGTGCGAGCATAAGAGCAATGAGGCCGGTGCCCGTGCCTATATCCAATACAGATGACGGTTCAGTATCCACCGGTGCCCAGGCACCGAGGAGAACGCCGTCTGTGCCGACTTTCATGGCGCACCGGTCCTGAAAGATCTCGAATTGCTTAAAACGAAACGGAGTTTCCATTCCCTGTATTAATCCTCCAGATATAAGGAGACCAGTCCTTCAGGAGTTTTGACAAAGATGGTCTTTTCTATGCGATCGATCTCGGTAATGATCTCGTCGTTTATGGGGATGAGGAGTTGTTTACCGTCCTTGTCTGCAACGAATAGCGCCTGGGCGGCTGAATCATTGACAGAAACGATGGTCCCGATATCGCCGTATTTACTGTCAACAAGCTTGAATCCGATGACTTCATGGTAGTAAAATTTCTTCCCGCTTAAAGGTGGTAATCGATC
>NZ_JBFGBM010000266.1:0-2246 GCF_041567615.1 Muriicola sp. | reverse complement strand
GAGAGCCGTGAATTGCTGACCGATGTTCTCAGAAACGACTGGGGGTTCCAGGGTCTGGTTATGTCCGACTGGTTTGGGGGCAATGACGCCGTGGCCATGATCAAGGCAGGAAATGACCTGCTGGAACCCGGTACAAAAAGGCAATGGAACGCCCTGATCGAAGGACAGGAGAACGGGACCCTGTCTGAGGCCGAGATCGACACCTCGGTGAGACGTATCCTGGAACTGGTTTTCAAATCAGGCAATATGAAAGGAGCGTCCTACACCAATGATCCAGACCTGACGGCCCATGCGGAGATCACGAGAAACTCCGCTGCTGAGGGCATGGTCTTGCTCAAGAATAATGGTGTCCTTCCGTTGAAGGACATCAGCAACATCGCCCTGCTCGGGGTAACCTCCTATGACTTTATCGCGGGGGGTACCGGATCCGGAGATGTAAATGAAGCTTATTCCGTTTCCCTGGAAGAAGGACTCCGGAACACAGGGGCAAACCGGGAAGAAGGGTTCAGCAGCTCGTCTTTTAAGATTACACCCATCGCAAAGGAAGCCTACGATTTACATAAAAAAGCAAATTCCGAAGAATTCGTAAAACCTGAAGGCATCAATGCCATGTTCGAACCCTACAATCCACCGGAACTTATCTACACCAAAGAACAAATGGAGAAGATCGCTGCCGAGAGTGATGTAGCCGTGATCACCATCGGCCGCAACAGCGGGGAAGGGGGAGACCGTCGGGAAAAGGACGATTTCCTGCTCAAGGCCGAGGAAAGGGCCATGCTCGAATTGGCGAACGAGGCATTCCACAAAGCGGGTAAACCCGTAGTAGTAGTCCTCAATATTGGAGGAGTGATCGAAACGGCCAGCTGGAAAAGCCTGGCCGATGCCATCCTCCTGGCCTGGCAGGGCGGACAGGAAGGCGGGAACTCTGTGGCAGATATCCTGAGCGGAAAGGTAAATCCCAGCGGAAAACTCCCCATGACCTTTCCGATAAAACTAAGCGACCATGCTTCCCATGCGAATTTCCCATTGGATGGCCGACCCATGAGCATGACGGACCTCATTTTCCCTCCTGCTGAAAAAGAGGAATCAGAAAAAGAACCCAATGTCGATTTTACTGTGTATGAGGAAGGGATTTATATAGGCTATCGCCATTTCGATAAAAAAGGCCTCGATGTTTCCTACCCATTCGGGTATGGCCTTTCATACACAACCTTTGAACTCGACTCCCTGAGCCATACAACTGAAAATGGTGCTATGATCGTAAAGCTGGCTGTACGCAATACCGGTGAGGTCTCGGGCAAGGAAGTCGTCCAACTCTATGTTGGAAAATCAGATTCGGGTATAGACAGGCCTGAGAAGGAACTGAAAGCCTTTACCAAAACCAGGGTACTGGCCCCGGGGGAGTCCACAGAGATTACCATGAACGTTCCTCTTTCGGAGTTGAGCTACTGGGATGAAGATGCATCCGCATGGAAATTGGAAGAAGGCACTTATGAAATTCAGGTGGGGACATCTTCACGTGATATCCGGCTGAAAGGGGAGTTCCAGATTCAGGAATAGTGAAAAGACAAGAACAACAAGGCTAAATAACCTTAGGACAGAGAAGCGTTCAACTACGCCAAAACCTCATATACCGTGATACTCTTTTTCTTGTTTTTGAGTTGTACCTCGCCTACTTTTTTGCATTCAAAGGCTTCCTTGATCTTTAGGTAGCACTCCTCAGGGATCAGGATCTGGTTCTCCTCAGCTGCAAACTCCAGTCGGGCTGCCGTGTTCACTGCATCCCCGATCACGGTAAAATCGAGCCGTTTCAGGCTGGAGGACCCGATATTCCCCGAGACCATCTCCCCGCTGTTGATCCCGATGGAGACACTGGGCCGGTATCCGCCCATCTCCTTGATCTCAGGAAGTTTACTGATCTGTTGCCTTACCGCCAGGGCGGCATCCAGGGCGCGGTCCAGGTGATAATCCCCCCTGAAAACCGCCATGACCGCATCTCCCATGAATTTATCGATATAACCTTCCTGGGCTATGATCTCCTTCACCATGGCGTCAAAATAGGAGTTGAGCATATTCACCACAGAATCTGCACTGTTTGTCTCGCTCAAGGCTGTGAATCCGCACACATCGATGAACATGACCGTGGCCTGGATATTCTCGTTGGCCATGACGGCGGATTCGAATTCCTTCCGCCCCATAAAATTGAGCACATTTTCATCCACATACATCTTCAGGATATTGTTCTC
>NZ_JBFGBM010000265.1:0-2258 GCF_041567615.1 Muriicola sp. | reverse complement strand
CATAGTTGGGGACAAAAAGGCCAAAGTGATCCTCAGTGTCTTTCCTTCAGGTATTGAGCAAATGTTCGAAGAATTGGCCCAACTGCCTCCTGGCCCGCCCGACTTTCCAAAAGTGGCAGAGATCTGCGGGCGTTACGGGGTAAATTTCGTCTGAACCGCTACCTGTAGTGTGCTCCACCCTGGTTATGAACCTTCCTTTGCAGGCGAAAGCTTAAAGACAAGGGCCTGCCAGGGTTCCAGGGAGAACACCCTGTCCTTATAGTATACCTGGGGGAGATTGTTGAGGACCAGGTCCTCCAGTTCTTCTTCCACGGGCACAGGGAGGGTAATTATGTCATCTGAGAAATTAAGGAGTACCAGCATCTTTTCTCCTTTCCATTCCCGGGTATAGGCATAGACCTTCTCGTGTTCCGGCAAAAGCAGGGTATAGGCCCCATAGACCAGGACGGGATTTTCCTTCCTGAGCGTTGCCATGGCCTTGAAATGATTTAGCACAGAACCTGGGTCCTCCTGCTCCACGGCCACATTCACCCTCTTGTAATTATCATTGACGGGGAGCCAGGGCGTACCCGTGCTGAATCCGGCGTTCAGGGTGGTGTCCCATTGCATAGGAGTCCGGCCGTTATCCCGGGAGGAGAATTTCAGGTTGGCCATATACGTTTCCAGATCGCCTCCGGCCGACTTCACTTTCTCATACCCGTTCAGCGCAGCGATATCTTTGTACTGTGAGATGCTGTCGAACCCGATGTTGGTCATCCCCAGTTCATCCCCGTAATAGCAATAGGGGGTGCCCCGCATACTCAGGATGAATGTATTCAGCAGTTTTGCAGAGGCCTCCCTGTATTTCGGATCATCATTCCCAAAACGGCTTACGAGCCGGGCCTGGTCATGGTTTGCCAAAAAAATGGACAGCCATCCTTTCTCAGCGAATTCCGCATCCCAGCGGGAAAAGACCTCTTTGAAGTGGACCAGGGAATATCCCTCCGGTTTGGCGATGTCCACTCCTTCGAAGGCATAGGCCATATTTAGTTCATTACGGTCGGCATCCACCAGTTCATGCGCTTCCTGGAAATTACGTCCCGCACCTTCAGCTACGGACATTACGTCGTACTGGCTAAACACCTCCCGGTTCATCTCTTTCAGGTAATCGTGCAGGCCGGGTTGCATGGCGTAATACTGAATAAAATTCTGTTCCAGGTCGTCCGGGAACTCAGGATAGGCTGTATCCTTGGCTGCGAACTGGAAGGCATCCAGGCGGAAGCCATCCACCCCCTTGTCTGCCCAAAATTTCATCAGGTCGTAGACTTCCTGCCTCACTTTGGGGTTCTCCCATTTCAGGTCGGGTTGCTGAAGGGAAAAATAATGCAGGTAATAGGAATCGGTAATAGAATCGTATTTCCAGGCATCTCCTGCCGCGTCAAAAAGGCTGTAACGGTAGGGGGGCTTCCCCTTTTCCGCCGGCCACCAGTGGTAATAGTCCCGATAGGGATTGTCGCGGGAACTGCGCGACTGCAGGAACCACTCGTGCTGGTCACTGCTGTGGTTCACTACCACATCCATAATAAACCGGATCCCGCGGTCGTGCATGCCTTCCAGCATGGCATCAAAATCTTCCATGGTGCCGAACTCCTCCATGATGCTGCGGTAATCGCTGATGTCATATCCGTTGTCTGCATTGGGTGAACTGTAGATGGGGTTGAGCCAGACCATGTTCACCCCCAGGCTCTGTATGTAATCGAGTTCTTCTATGATCCCCTTCAGGTCACCTACCCCGTCCCCGTTCGTATCCTTAAAACTGCGGGGATAGATCTGGTACACAATGCCTTCCTTCCACCAGGTATCGTCTTTTTTTACAGGAGATTCGACTTTCTCGGTACAACCGGCCATCAGGAAGACCATTGCGGAAAATAAAAGGAGATTTTTCATGTCGGGTCAGTGTTTGAAATCTCCTTAAAATTAAGCAATATGGACCATTTCAGAACGCTTCCTTCCAAATAAACCCTGTCCCTCCATGAGAGAGCCCGGGTCATTCACCGAATGCGATATTCCACATAGAGAAGTGCCCGGATCTTGAGTGTTCCTGTGTTAACCGCTATATCCCCGCTACCCTGTTTCATGTCCATTTCAACGCTCATCATGGTATTCCTTTGGACGTCATTTACCGGATAGGATATTTCAGGGGTCACATTGCTGATCCGGGAAACCGCACAAACCATATTTATAATCAATATTTTCCATCCAAAATAAAGGTAAGGAGT
>NZ_JBFGBM010000264.1:0-2463 GCF_041567615.1 Muriicola sp. | reverse complement strand
GCTCCTCTGTATGACCTGGGCAGCCACCTTTATCATTCCCAAAGGCAGTTACACGCGCATTACGGATTCGGAAAACGGACTTACCACGGTGGTCAATGGGTCTTATGAAAAGATCGAAGGGGAAAGCCTGGATATTTTTGATTTGTTGCTGATCGTACCCGAGGGTCTGATCAGCAGGGCTGATCTCATCGTGCTCATCTTTCTGCTGGGCGGGTGTTTCTTTATTGTAGAAAAAACAGGTGTCCTGGGTCACGGGCTCCAGTGGGTGGTAGACAGGCTCAGGGGAAGAGATTGGATAGCTCTTATGTTGGTAACGGCGATCTTTGCAGCAGGAGGAGCTACCATTGGTATGCAGGAAGAGTTTATTGCCTTGACACCCCTCCTCATTGCATTCAGCCGTTCGATGGGGTATAACACCTTTGTGGCTATCGGTATGAGTTTCGGGGCCGCGGTCATCGGCTCTGCTTTCAGTCCTATGAATCCTTTTGCCGTAGTTCTCGCACAAAAAGAAGCGGAATTACCCCTGCTTTCAGGTCTAAATTTTCGACTTGCCTTTCTGATTCTGGTGCTCGTCTTGTACCTCCTGTTCCTTTGGAGATACGCCAGATTGAACCGAATGGAAAAGGTTCCCATGTCGGATACCGGAACTCCCATATCTGTGCGTAGTGGCATCATCCTGGGCCTCATCGCCCTCACTTTCGGCGTGGTCACCTATGGGCTTTTGTTTCTGGGCTGGGGTTTTAACGAGATCTCTGCCTTCTTCTTTCTGCTCGGGCTCCTGACGGGCCTTATAGCTGGTCTGGGCTTAGACCGTACCTGCCTGATGTACGTCGATGGAATGAAGGAAATGACCTATGCAGCTGTGATCCTGGGGCTGGCCAGCGGTATTCCGATCCTACTGGAAAAAGGTCAGATCCTCGATACGGTGATCCATACGGCTTTTACGCCCATGGAGAGCCTCCCTCCTTCCATGTCGGCTCTTGGAATGATGGGTAGCCAGGCCTTGTTGCATTTCCCCATCATGAGCTATTCTGCCCAGGCATTGATGACCATGCCGGTCCTGATACCTCTTTCGGATCTTGTTGGCGTATCCAGACAAGTATGTGTTCTGGCATATCAATACGGGGCGGTGAACATGGACATGTTCGTTCCCACCAACGGAGCTTTGATGGCCATCCTGGCAGTGGCCGGTATCTCCTATGACAAATGGGTGCGCTTTGTATGGAAACCGTTGGTGTTGTGTTTTGCAGTAGCCGCTCTGGCTTTGCTCACAGCTGTCTATACCGGGTTTTAATACACCTCGGGATATAAATCCTCAGTAAAACAAAAAGCCACCTGCCTGAGCAGGTGGCCGGTGGTTCCCGATAGGGTTATTTACGGGCTAATTTCCGTTGCCCACAGTGGGGTTATGGGCTGTAAAAATCCCTTCGGGATTGTCTTTGTAGATCCATACATGTAACTGCCATTGCTGCAGGTTTGGATTGATCTCCCATACGTCTTCATTCCCCGTAAAACCTTCGGGGGGTAAACCGGGGTTGTCCATATCCTCGATAGGAACAGCGTATTCTACGGCCACGATCTCCATGGCCCCGCTGGCGTTCGGCGCATAGAGCAGGATCTCGGGTTTATCCAACTCTATGGTCGCATCGATTCTAGGTGGCAAGATATAGTGATGCCCCATATTGGGAACGAACCCCGAAGCATCGAAAAATCCTTCCGCGGTTGCCACCTCAACATCCTGGTATTTTAAGGTCGCAGCCTTTACTTCATTTACTTCTAACTGCCAGGGTTCAAGGTCATCATTGTCGTCGCTGCATCCTACTATGAAGATCAGAACGAGCAGTGTCAAAATTTCCTGTAATCTCAATGTGTTCTTTTTTTTCATGATTTCCATTTTTAAAAGTTCTTTGGCTATTGGTTTATACAAAGGTGATTCCGTATCGGGTGCAGATCGATGCCACCTTTTCGAAATCCGGTTTGCCTTCAGGCAATTGGCTCAGTTCGTGAAACATGTGTTCCATACCGGAAGGGAAAGCACTCACCCACATCTGAGCTTTTTCATTCCCAACCACCGTCCAGGAATGTACCAGGTTCTTCGGGGCATACGCCATATCCCCTGCTTCCAGTACGGTCGACTTATTGTCTACCATGATCTCCACCTTCCCCTTCAGGACACGAAAGATCTCGTCCTCACGGGTGTGGATATGAGGTGGTATCCCAAATCCGGGTTCCGCATTGTCTACCCATTCGAAGATCTGGCTATCGGTATCCTCGCCCACGACCTTATGTGTCTGAGGATTTCCCAATACGCGGAGCTCAATGCCTCCATCTGCCGGAATGATTTTTTCCCTGGCCTTCTTTTCTACTGGTTTTTCGAGGGCGGCCATCAGGGCATTGGCTGGTAGAAGTGCCACGGCTCCCGTCCCCCCTAAGCGCGTCAAAAATGTTTTCCGATCCATAATT
>NZ_JBFGBM010000263.1:0-2522 GCF_041567615.1 Muriicola sp. | reverse complement strand
TTGGAGGTAAATATGCTCGCCGCCTCCGAGATCGCCAGACAATTGCGTCTGAGGGATATGGGGGGCATCATCGTGGTCGATTTTATCGATATGGTAAAATCTGATCACCGAAGGAAGCTCTTCGATCATCTCAGGAAGGAGATGAAGGACGACCGAGCGAAGCATAAGATCCTTCCCCCGAGTAAGTTCGGATTGGTGCAGATCACGCGCCAGAGGGTAAGGCCGGAAATCAACATCAAGACCACTGAGGAAAATCCCAGTGGCAGCAAACAGGAGGTGGAAGCACCCATTGTGCTGATCGATAAGATCAACGTAGACCTGGAACACCTATTAAAGAACACCAAGAAGGACAAAGGGATCGTACTCAACACACACCCTTTCATCGCGGCGTATCTGACCAAAGGTTTTCCATCGATCCGATCCAAATGGTTCCTGGAACACAAAAAATGGATCAAGATCCAACCCAGGGATGCCTATACCTACCTCGAGTACCATTTTAAAGACAAGGATGGGAAAGAACTCATATAAGAAGCGGCTTCAGCAGAAGCCGCTTTTTTTGTTTTATTACTTTTACGTCATGCTTAAAAGACCTTCATATACAGTCAATGAGGCCACCAGGAAAATGGAAAGGTATTGTACCTACCAGGACCGATGCCATCAGGAAGTGCTGCGAAAATTGAGGGAAATGCGCATGATCCCCGAAGCTATTGATAAGATCATGGGGCATCTCATAGCCCATGGGTTTCTCAATGAGGAACGCTTTGCCCGGAGTTTTGTCAGGGGTAAATTCAGGATCAAAAAATGGGGTCGTGTAAGAATCACCCGGGAATTGAAAAATAGGGATATTTCTCCTTATATCATCAGGATGGCCTTTGAGGAACTGGATGACAGGGAATATTCCGACACGCTCCGGGACCTCGCCAGAAAGCGTCTTTCGCAGTTAGAAGGTATTGATCCCCGTCTGCAGAAAAAGAAACTTTACGATTATCTGCTGTACCGGGGATGGGAAAGTTCCAGGATCTATGACCAGCTGGATGAACTTTTTCCTTCGTATTGAGACTTAGGACGGAAGTGTCCTGAGTACCTTTTCGGTGCGTTCAATGGCCTTTCGATTCTTCCAGTCTATCCACTTCTTGCCGCGGATCCGCCTCATACCATTATCGAAATGTCGCATAATAACCACATTGTAAACTGCCCTGCTTAGATTTAATGGATTCCGGGCCACCGATCTCAGGCTCATAGAGAATCCCGGGGTCACGTACTTCATATAATGCCAGTACCCCTCCGGCATATAGAGCACCTCCCCGTGCTCCAGACACGTCCGGTAACCGGAGGCGTGCCGGAGACCGGGCCACTGGTTGTAGTCAGGGTCTGAGAAGTCGATAGACTCGTGTGTGATAAGGGAATGGGGTATTTTGTACAGGTATTTGTTCTCGCTTTGGGGAAACAGGATACATTCCTTCCTGCCCGCAAAATGAAAATGAAAGATGTTCGCCAGATCGATATCATAGTGCATGAAAGTGTAGGAATCCCTTCCCCCGAAGAACAACATGGGCAGTCCTTTCATCAGCGGGATACCAAAGTCGGGGAATGAAAAATCCTTCTGCAGTTCCGGCACCTCCTTCATCACGTTCCAGAGAAAAATCCTGTACTTGGTGGGTTCTTTCTGCAACAGGTCCAGATACGCCTTCATCTTCATGGTAGCATGGGGCTGGTTAAACCCCTCCCTGTGGTCTACAGGCCGGTTATCGTAGAGGGGAACGGTCTTTTCACCCGCTACCTGACGGATATAGTCGAAATCCCACTTGGAATAGGCCGGCCAGTCGCGGATACTTTCTGTCAGCACCACAGGTTTCTGGGGAGCCAGATAGTCCCTGAGGAATTGTTCTCTGGTCAATGATCCAACCCGGGGTATCTCTTGCAGTTTCAATTCAATACCTGATTAATCAATTCATCAAAGGTAAAAATTCGGATCAAACCGTGGGTCGACAATAAGAAAGGCTCGCCGAACTGCTTTTGTCAGGATTTTGCCTGCTGCCTAGCCATCTCATTTCTTTCTATCTGATGTCCGGGCCTGGTCCATTTGGGTTTTTCGCCTTTCGACTCATACTGTGAGTCTGCCTGTTCCACGGTTTTAGGCTGAGGCATTTTTTCGAAAGCCGCCTGAGGTTCCAGTCCCAGAAGTCGGAACATCTCCATGTCCTCATTCACATCGGGATTGGGGGTAGTAAGCAACTTATCCCCGGCGAAAATGGAATTAGCCCCTGCGAAGAAACACATGGCCTGCCCTTCCCTGCTCATCCCTGTACGGCCTGCTGAGAGCCTTACCTGCGTCCGGGGCATCACAATACGCGTGGTGGCCACCATACGTATCATATCCCAGATGGGAATGGGTTCCATATCCTCCATGGGCGTGCCTTCCACCGCTACGAGGGCATTGATGGGGACGGACTCCGGCTGGGGGTCGAGAGTGGAGAGAGCAACCAGCATGCCGGCCCTGTCCTCCAGTTTTTCTCCCATGC
>NZ_JBFGBM010000262.1:0-2591 GCF_041567615.1 Muriicola sp. | reverse complement strand
TCATACCGATTGCTGTCTACGGACAGGACCTTATAACCCTCTTCCGGGAGGACGTTGAAGATCAGGCACCCTTTATCCAGTTTGTTGAGGTTGATCCCCTGTTCCAGTTTCATCTTCAATAGCCCGGGCTGTTCTTCAAACTGCAGGAATTCCTGCTTGATCTCGCTTTTGAAGATCCCCAGGGCTTCCACCTTTTCCTGGTCCAGTACGATGTTGCTGAACTTCACCACAAAGACCTCCCCGCTCTTGATGTGAGGATGTGCGGATTGCTCGTACAGGTGACGGGCTATCAGCCCGGATTGTTCCTGTAGTGCGGCAGGGTTTGTAAAAACTGTCTTAGCTGCCTTGTAAACCTCATTGAATTCCACGTCGGCCTCATGGTCGAGGGTGAAGTAATTCTCCTCTTTCTCCCTGAAGGGTTTGAGGAAGAATTCTTTCAGGAGCCCTCTCGATTCATCGTTGAGTTCCTGGGTCGATTCCGAAAGAAAGAGACCTTCATTCCTGTGTTTGTTGCCAATTCGGTGGAGGGATACCTCGTCTATCTGGGCATTGAATAGGTTGATCATAAAAGCGTAGCTTACTTAGGGGTTTACGGTAAAAATTCAGGTGTTAATCGAGAAAGTTCTCAGTTCCAGTTCTCCTCAAAATCGAGGTCGTCATAGCGGTCAAAAGTCTCGTCGAAGTCGAAATCAGGATCCGCCTCAAAGGTTTTCTCCGGAGGGGTGTCCGGGAGTTCCCCGAAACTGAAAAGAACATTCGGATACTGGTGGCCTTCCGTTTCCTCGACGATGTCGGCGAGTTCCACAAAGAAGGTCCACATGCTCAGAAAGTCGTAGACGTAGATCATTTTCGGATACTCCCTGGTCAGCACATCTTCCAGGAAGGTCTCATTCATAAGGCGGATGGACTCGTTCCCTTCACTCATATCGAAAAGGGCGATCTCCTCGAGCTGATTCCAGTTCTCGTCACATGTGTAAAAGGAAGCCATTTCATCCCCCATAAACCCGAAAGCCTGGGTGATGGCATTATGGAAATCTTCCATGGTGCTTTCCGCCTCAATCTCGATATCTCTGAAGATATCTTCCTTGGCATCCAGAATGATCCTGATCTTATAAACCATACTTCATTGCATTTCCAAAATTCAAAGGTACGAAGTTTCCGGGCTGATTTTTTGTTTTCGTGTCTCCAGCACCAGATAAAATTGAAGGCCGAACATGAGGGCCGCCAGTACCAGGTGGAGGGGTTGTGTGCCGAAGGGGAAATCGAGATAATACATGGCGATCCCGGTCAGGACCTCTAATCCGATGATGCCCAGAACCCAGTAGATCTTTCCGTATCCCAATTTTTTGGTGAAGATCTGCAGGGCGATCCATCCGTTGAGCAGGAACACGGCAATAGAGAGGGAACGGTGAATATAGAATGGTACCTCAGGCTCAGACAACCAAAGGGCTTTGGCACTTTCTCCCAGGAGGTCGATCTGCGTATCTATAAATTGCCTTACCTGTGTTCCCAGCACGATCTGAACCAGGGTGAGCCCAAGGGCAACCCATAACAGGTTGTGGGTGGATGTATCGAATGGCCTTATATCCTCACTCCTCCTGGTTTGCTGCAGGAGAAAGATAAGCAGGGCCACGATGACCAGTGCCATGACCATGTGTATAGTGATACGCACGGGCAGCAGTACGGAGTAAACGACCGTAGCTCCCAGCCAGGCCTGGAAGAGCATCCCAATTACTACCAGCCAGCTCACCAGGGTGATGCGCCGGTCGGTTTTCCAAAAACCGAGTGAGGACAATGCCAGGAAAAGGGTGGCAAGCCCGGCAAGAGCGCCTAGAAGGCGATTGATATATTCTATCCAGGTGTGGGTAGCGTTGAAGACGGCATAGTCGTGTTTTGTATAGGGCTCCCAGTTAGCGGGATCGTATTCCTCCCCGGTCGTAAAGTCGGCTTTCGCGACCCAGAGGGATTCCTCTTTGATGATCACCTGTCCTTTTTCAAAGGGCCTATCAGGTTGCCAGAGCAATTCGGCTTCCTGTGTAGGGGGGATGTAATAGCCAAAACACTTGGGCCAGTCCGGGCATCCCATGCCACTGCCGGTCATCCTGACCACAGCCCCTGCGATGATGACCAGGTAAACCAGGATCAGGGAGGTCTTTGCTAAAGGTCGATAGAATGTACGCATAGTTATTCCTTCAAAAGCACTGCAAAAATACCACTCTTTTAGGTCTTAATGGAAGGGTAACCGTGTCGGAAAATAGATTGTAAAGATGCAGCATCGACCTGTCTTATGACTCAATCCCCAGTTCCCGGGCCTTTTTCATCATAAAGTCCCTGGCAGCGGTGTATTCGTTGGGGATCTCACCATCGAGGATGGCTTCCTTGATCGCATCTTTGATAAGCCCGACTTCCTTCGAGGGAGAAAGCCCAAAGGTCTCCATGATCTCCTCCCCGCTGACCGGGGGTTGAAAATTCCGTATGTGGTCCCTTTCCTCTACCTCTTCGATCTTATCCCTCACTTTCTTGAAGTTGTTGAGGTAGCGTTTCTTTTTCCTGGGGTTTTTTGTCGTGATATCGGCCTCGCACAGGGTCAT
>NZ_JBFGBM010000261.1:0-2625 GCF_041567615.1 Muriicola sp. | reverse complement strand
GGAGCGGAAAAAACGCTGCAAACCCTGTGGCAGTCGTCCGACAGTTTTCACGGCATAGTGGTCATCGGTATGGCTCTGTGGGGAACCGTGGTCGGCGCCCTGCTGGGAGGCTTCCCGACGAACCAGCTGGGAAGGAAAAAAACCCTTGTGTGGATAGGCGTACTCTACACCGTTTCTGCCCTGGGCTCGGCCTTCTCCAACGATCCGGTGACCTTTGCGATCTTCAGGTTTGTCGGCGGCCTGGGTGTGGGCGCCTCAACAGTGGCAGCCCCCACCTACATCTCGGAGATAGCCCCGGCCAAAAACAGGGGAAAACTGGTCGGCCTTTACCAGTTCAACATTGTCTTTGGGATCCTGATCGCCTTTTTTTCCAATTATCTGCTCAGCAACGTAGGGGAGAATGCCTGGAGGTGGATGGTTGGTGTGGAAGCTATCCCGGCATTTGTATATACGGTCATGTCCTTGGGACTTCCTAAAAGTCCGCGTTGGCTTCTCAGCAGGTCCCGATTCGATGAATCCCGAAGCGTATTACAACAGATAAACCCACAAGGTAATATCGAACAACTCCTGGAAGATGTAAAACTCGAGAATATGAACACCATCCCGGGAGAGACCATCTTTATCCGCAAATACCGCTTCCCCCTGATCCTGGCTTTTCTGATCGCCTTCTTCAACCAGTTCTCTGGGATCAATGCCTTCCTTTATTACGCTCCCAGAATCCTGGAGGAAGCCGGACTCGGATCGAGTGCAGCCCTGCTCAGTAGTATAGGGATCGGGGTGACCAACATGGTCTTTACCCTGATAGGAATCAACCTGATCGACCGCATGGGACGGAAGCAACTGATGTACATTGGGTCTGTGGGATATATCCTGTCGCTTACCCTGGTGGCCTGTGCCTTTTTCATGGAGTGGGAAGGATTGGTGGTAGCGGGTTTCCTCTTTATCTTTATAGCAGCTCATGCCATAGGGCAGGGAACCGTCATCTGGGTGTTCATCTCCGAAATCTTTCCCAACCATCTAAGGGGATATGGCCAGAGTTTCGGGTGTTCCGTCCACTGGGTTTTGGCTGCCATCATCCCCTCTTCCATCCCCTTCCTGTTCAGCAGTGTGGGGCCCGGGATCGTCTTTAGTATTTTTGCTTTCATGATGGTGCTTCAGTTGCTGTTTGTGATCTTTATGATGCCGGAGACCAAAGGGGTTTCCCTGGAGGAACTCAGCCTTAAGCTGAGTCCGCAGGCAACAAAAGACGACCGCAGCTAAGCCTCCATTTGTCGAAAATTTTAGCGGCATACCTTTAAAATGCAATATCCCGTCTTTTTTTGTTCAAATTGGAAGGTGCAAATAAAAACCCGGCTTTGGTTTTTTTTGTAACTTTCACCTAAGCATGAGAACAATGGATGAACAACTGAGCTTTGGCACCAAAATATTGAATTGGTTTCTTCGCGTTATGGTCGCGGTACTGGTTTTGATCCTCGCATCCGTGGTGGTGGCACTCATTCTGGCCCTGTTCGGCGTCTGGTCCTGATCGGGACCGATTCCGAATCCCTGACACCATTTATTATCCTAAAAAGGCCAACTTCCCGATACATAACGGTACCCGCGCAATCCAGTTGGACATCTGATTATTTTCCTTGTTCCGCTCTCTAAAATGCCAGGTTTCTCAGCCTAGTATCAAGATACATTAACCGCATTTTGAAGAACCGCAGTCCTTGCAGGTAAGGCAGCCTTCCTGATAGACGAGGTTGGCCGACTCGCAATTGCTGCATTTCTGCCCTTTGGCTGCTACCCCATCGGCTACAAATCGTTTCAGGGCACGAGCGACACCGTTCTTCCAGGTATTGATCTGTTCGCTGTCCAGGTGCAGGCTGTTGATCAGGTCGACGACCTTCTCAATCGGCATCCCGTGTCTGAGGGTGCTTGAGATAAGCTTGGCATAGTTCCAGTACTCAGGATCGAATTTGTGAGACAGGCCTTCGATAGTGGTCTTGTACCCCCTCGTGTTCTTGTACTGGAAGTCATATCGGGAATTTCCGTCCTCGTCCCTGCTTTTGATGATCAGGCCTTGGGTTACCCATCGGGGGATCAGGATCCCGTCCTCATCATCGGCCAGTCCGGTAAAGATCTCATACGGATTGTCGTCGATCAGGCCAATAAAGGCGATCCATTTCTCCTTGTTGTTCTGGAACCTCACCACATCGGCCTCCAGTACCTGGGGCCTTTTGGTTGGGAAGGGGGTCAGCGTGTTGGCCTGGTCCTCTTTCTTTTCCTCCCCTGAGATCAGCACGCCGGAACGTGAGCCATCCCGGTAAACGGTCACCCCTTTGCAGCCCGCTTTCCAGGCTTCCAGGTAAAGTTCTCCCACCAGTTGTTCAGAAACGTCATTGGGGAGGTTGATGGTAACACTGATGGAGTGGTCTACCCATTTCTGGACAGCCCCCTGCAGGCGAACTTTACTCAACCAGTCCACGTCATTGGAGGTCGCCTTGAAGTAAGGAGATTTTTCTACCAGAGCATTGATCTCCTCCTGGGTGTAGTGCTTTTCTGAATCGTATCCGTTGGCGGTCATCCAGGCTTTGAACTGGTGGTGAAAGACCGGGTATTCCTCCCAGGAATCCCCCACCTCAT
>NZ_JBFGBM010000260.1:0-2651 GCF_041567615.1 Muriicola sp. | reverse complement strand
TACTTCCCGTCGATGAGGCGGCAGATCAGTTCCACATTGTCAAAACTGAACTTGGCATTGCTGTCGTTGTATTCGATCTTTACCTCCTCTTCACTTCCGCCCAGGATGCCTTTTAACAGGTTCAGCGGTTTCTTTGGCATAATAAACTCTGCTACCTCCGAAGCTTTTACATCCGTTCGTTTGTATTTTACGAGTTTATGGGCATCGGTGGCGACGAAGGTTAGATTCTCAGAGGAGAACTGAAAGAATACCCCGCTCATCACGGGTCTCAGATCGTCATTGCCGGCAGCAAAGATGGTCTTGGTGATGGCAGTGGCCAGGATATCTCCCATGATAGTCGTGGAACTGGGATTGCCGAGTTCCACAGCTTTTGGAAACTCAGCACCATCCGCATAGGCCAGGGCGTATTTCCCATAACTGGAGCTGATCTCCACCGTATTGTTGTCTTCCACCACAAAGGTCAGCGGTTGTTCGGGAAAGGTCTTAAGTGTATCCAAAAGGAGACGGGCCGGAACGGCGATAACCCCTTCATTATCCGATTCCACCTCGAGTTCTGCACTCATAGTGGTTTCCAGATCGGAAGCCGAAACGGTCAGTTTTTTCTTCTTTAATTCGAAGAGAAAATTATCGAGGATGGGCAGGGTATTGCTGCTGTTGATGACTCCCCCTAATACCTGCAGTTGCTTTAAAAGATATGTACTTGAAACGATGAATTTCACAAGTCCTTTATTTAGTTAGTTCATTGATTGGGTTTCGTCTCCTACTCCCAAGAGAAAAGCCATCTTCAAACCATTTTCATGATAGGCCGGGAATAGTTGAAAGCGACCCGATTTTGGATTCAAACAAATATATTCCAATTGCGCTTTTCCTTAAAACTTACTTATCAACACCTATCGGCCGAATCTCACCTTTCTCCTGTAGAGGAAAAGGAAGGTGACCCCTGCGATAAAAATCAGCGGAATCCCAATGTTTATAAGCTGCCATCGGGTTTTTTGAGCAGTGATCCTTTCAGGGTCCAGCACGGAGACGTTCACTTTGCGGTTTCGAATGTTTATAAGTCCGGTATCATCCAGAAGGTAATTCACGCAGTTCACGAGGAATTCCTTGTTCCCGAAGAAATTGTTGGTCCATTTATCGTATCCCAGTTCAAGTGGCCTTCCATTCCTCAGCTGGTTGGCGATCAGGTCGCCATCCGAGATGACGATCATCTTATTTTCTCCTCCCTGTTCGCTTACTCCGTTCAGATCCAGAGGCTTGATCCTGTTGCGGTATGCCGATTGAAAGGTTCCTTCAATAAGGACCGCCAGGGGATAATTTCCTTCCGTATAGGATTCCCTGTCCGGGGGCGAATTCAGAATGTCGAAACTGATGGTCCTCGGGGCTATGGCTTTTTTGGACAAGGGGGAACTGCGGGCCAGGACAGTCTTTTTATTATCGTTCTCCAGGGTGTCCATCGCACCGGCAAACTGGAACCGCAGGGCCTCCATATTTGCATTGATCGGGTGGTTGTTCTGTGAAAACACCATGGGATAATACACCCAGGGGAGGGGATTGTACTCAGAGGCATTTCCCTCACCGCTGGCCAGGACGATCTGGGCACAATACAAATCATCCACCAGGTTCGGAGTCAGCCTCACCCCGTACCTGAAGAAGAAATCATTCATATTCAGATCCCTCGGTAGCGCTACTGCTCTACCTTCCTCATTGAAAAGACTGTCCAGTTCCATAGCCACCGGATCGATCAGCCATAAGGAGCGGCCCCCGTCAATGACAAACTGATCCAGTACATATTTCTCTTCCTCGCTGAAAGGCTGGGTGGGCTTGGCGACCAGAGCCAGGTCGTAGGATTTGAGTTGCTCCAGAACTTTCTGAGGATTCTCAGTAACAGAATCGAGCGTAATAGCCCCGATGTTGTAATATTCTCTGATCGCAGTGAGGAAATCGGCCAGGTAAAGATCTTCGAGTTCCCCATTTCCCTTGATCACGGCCACTCTCTTTTTTTCTATGACCACCAGTTTGCTGAAAGCATCCACAAAGGCATACTCCAGATTTTGAATGGAATTATTGATGCGGTCCGCCGTATTGGCGCCTAATTTATTTTTAAGAAGGGGCACCTTCACCGTTTGGTCCCTGTAGGTCACCATGGCCCAGGGGAAGACGAGTTCCTGGGATACTCGGCCTTCTTCTTCCGTGGTCACATTGGCAGGGGTCAGGCCTATGCGCTGGAGTTGCGCGATGGTGGCCTCTGCCTGAGCGGGATCCTCGAGAGGATCCTCAAATCCGTATTTAATTTTGTCATTCCTGTTGTAGAGATTTTCCAGGAGTTGCTCCGTCTCCAGTTTCAGGCGCTGGAATTCCGGGGGAAGGTCACCGTCGAGCAGGACATCGATAATCACCGGGGAATCGATTTTTTTCAGGATGTCATTGCTGGCATCACTCAGGGTGAAGCGCTTATCTTCGGTAAGGTCGATTCGCAGAAACAGGAGACCCGATATGAGATTGATCGCTATCAGCACCCCGATCCCCAGCCCTAACAATTTTAGATTCGTCTTCTTCACCCTATGCGCGTTGGTTTAATTGAAGTACCGTCAAATAGCCGAAAAAGCAGGAAAGAGATAGGAAATACACCACATCCCGAGTGTCCAGAACCC
>NZ_JBFGBM010000259.1:0-2666 GCF_041567615.1 Muriicola sp. | reverse complement strand
TATTCACGATAGTGCCGGCAATGATAATCAGGTCTGCCTGTCTTGGGGAGGGCCTGGCAACTTCAAAACCAAAGCGGGAATAGTCGTGTCTTGCCGCCCCGGTCTGCATCATTTCGATAGCACAGCAACTGGTTCCGAAATAAAGGGACCAGAGGGAATTAGACCTTCCCCAGTTGATGATCTTGTCGAGGTTCGTAACCACGACATTCGCCCCGTTCCCGGCCGGGATCACTTTCCCCGGGAAATCTTCCGGTATTTTATTCGTTTCGTTCATTCCCATTTCAATGCTCCTTTTTTCCATGCGTATAAAAGTCCGACCCCCAGGATAAACAGAAAGATCAGGATCTCGACAAAGGCAATAGCGCCAATCCCTTTATAGGCCACCGCCCAGGGGACCAAAAAGGCGATCTCCACATCGAAGACCAGAAAGAGGATGGCGAAGAGATAATACCCGACCTTAAACTGTACCCAGGTGGGTCCTATGGTGGTCATTCCGCTTTCGTAAGGATCCCTTTTGGCAAGGCTGTCGGATTTGGGCGAGATCAAGTTCGATAAGAAATTGGCCCCGGCGACTAATACGATCCCTGCCAAAAAAAATACGATGATAGCTTCTGAACCCATAGCTTAGATTTCAGTGGTCATTTGATTTCATAGATGTCTCCCGAATAGAAGAGGTCATTGGTCTTCCTGAAGGAAGAATCCGATTTAACCTGAACGGTAAGAGCCTCTTCCCGTTCTTCAAAGGTAACATCCTCGTAACTTCGTATGATCCCTGTTACCATGGGGTATTCCAGCCTGATCAGCATCTGGTGCAGGGTGGGGTCTTCTTCCTTGGCGTTGTGCACAAGGATGTCAGATTCTTCTATGCCATCTTCACCAATGGTCGCCACTTCCAGGCGCAGGCCTTTTAGTATCAGTCCTTTGTTCTTTTCCTTTCCAAAGATCATGGGCTTACCGTGCTCAACAAAGAGCTGTCTGTCTTCCCGTACAGCCTTGTCTGTATACTTGGTAAAGCAGCCATCATTGAAGATCGGGCAATTTTGCAACACCTCTACCAGGGCAGTGCCTTTGTATTTTTCAGAAGCAATGAAGATGTCCGTCATTTCTTTGGGCGTATTTCCTCCGATCCTCGCAAAAAAACGGGCTTGAGCCCCCAGGGCTAGTTCCCCTGCGGAAAAGGGAGGCTGGGTGTTCCCGTACGGAGAGGATTTTGTCTTTTGCCCGACCAGGGAGGTAGGGGAGAACTGCCCTTTGGTAAGGCCGTAAATCTCGTTGTTGAACAGGATGACATTGAGGTCCAGATTCCTTCGCAGTACGTGGATGAAATGATTCCCGCCTATAGCCATGGAATCACCGTCTCCCGTGATCACCCATACGCTGAGTCCCGGATTGGCCAGTTTAACCCCGGATGCTATGGCCGTGGCCCTGCCATGGATACCGTGCATTCCATAGGTGTCCATATAATAGGGGAAGCGGGAGGAACATCCAATTCCCGAGATAAAGACAATGTCCTCCTTATTTACCCCGATCTCCGGCAGTGCTTTTTGTACGGACCTCAGAATCACATAGTCATCACAACCCGGACACCAGCGAACTTCCTGATCACTTGCAAAATCTTTATACGTGTATTCCTTAACTGCAGTTTCCATGGTCATGACAGGATTTGTTTGAACTTTTCTTTCAGTTCGTTATTAGAGAAGGGCAACCCCTGTATCTTGTTGTATTGCAGGAACTCATGATTGTTGAAGTTGGATTTCAACACCTTCACAAATTGACCTGTATTGAGCTCGCAGACAATGATCTTTTTAAAATTCCTGAGTACTGCCTCTGTATTTTTTGGCATGGGATTCAGGTAGTGAAAATGGGCGAGGCCGATATTCCCGTATCCTTCCTCGTGGAGGTGTTTTACAGCGGTGTGCAAACTGCCATAGGTTCCACCCCAGCCTACGACCAGCAGGTCTCCTGACTGAGCGAATTCCACTTCCTGATCGGGGATATAATTTTGGACGCGCTTGATCTTTTCGGCCCTGATACGGGTCATGTATTCGTGGTTTTCCGGGACGTAGGAAACGTTACCTGTAATCTTGTCCTTTTCGAGTCCGCCTACCCTGTGCTCCAGTCCTGGAGTTCCCGGAACTGCCCAGTATCTCGCGAGGGAATCCTTATCCCTTTCATAGGGCTGATAATTCTCTTTGGCTTTGGTCAGTCGCATATTATTGATCTCAGGCATCTCATCTACCGTCTGTATCTTCCAGGGGGCAGACCCGTTGGCGATATACCCATCGCTGAGCAGGATCACAGGGGTCATATGCTCCAGGGTAAGCTTGGCGGCTTCGTAGGCCGAATTAAAGCAATTGGCCGGGGTGCTGGCGGCAATGACAATTACCGGACTTTCCCCGTTCCGTCCATACATGGCCTGGAGCAGGTCTGACTGCTCTGTTTTAGTGGGCAGGCCCGTGGAAGGACCACCCCTTTGCACGTCGACGACTACCAGGGGGAGTTCTATCATCATGGCGAGGCCAAGGGCCTCTGCTTTCAGGGCCAAACCGGGTCCTGAAGTAGTCGTGATCGCCAGGTCGCCGGCTAATGAAGCCCCTATGGCTGAGGTGATCCCAGCGATTTCGTCCTCGGCCTGCAGGGTTTTTACCCCAAAGTGTTTGTGTTTT
>NZ_JBFGBM010000258.1:0-2680 GCF_041567615.1 Muriicola sp. | reverse complement strand
TGGAAAACAGGGGCCGGTATTCACCCCTTCTGAACTTCCTTATCCCTTTTCCAGTGCCGTACAGGTAGGGGATATCCTTTACCTCTCCGGCGACGTGGGGGAGGCCGATGACGGTTCCGGCCTTGTACCCGGTGGCCTGGAGGCAGAAACTCATCAAATGTTCAAACGGATCAAGGCGACCCTGGCCCGACATGGACTGGGCCTGGAGGACGTATTCAAATGCACAGTGATGCTGGCTGATATTTCTGAATGGCAGGCCTTCAACGAGATCTATGCACAGTATTTTGAAGCCGGCAAATACCCTACCCGCTCTGCCATGGGTGTCAGCGGACTCGCCCTGGGAGCCCGGGTAGAGATGGAGTGCTGGGCATACAACCCACAGGATCAGGGGAAGGAATAGATAATATGAATTTGAAAGTATATGTATGCCGTAATTGGAAATATCGGAATCTGTACTTTAGAATGATCCACGCCTCTTTCGCATGGATACCCTGTAAAGCGTCAACCCAAAAGCGGATTTGCCCTGCCGCGTCTTTTGTACAGGGAAGTCGGGAGTATCCCAATTTTTAGTATTTTAAACTACTTAAAACCAACCTTATGACCACTACACAGAACATCGAGATCATCGACAAAGTCTACAACGCATTTTCCACCGGTGACATGCCAACTGTCCTGGGTGCCATGCACCCGAATATCCAATGGAGAGAAGCAGAGAGCAATTCCCTGGCAGACGGCAACCCCTACATAGGCCCGGATGCCGTGTTACAAGGAGTCTTTGCCCGCCTGGGTGCAATCCACGAGCACTTTGGCGTTAAGGATGTAACACTCCACGGCATGGAAGCCAACAAGGTCCTGGCCACCTTGCGCTACGACGCAAAAGTAAGGGCAACGGGCAAAGCCTACAACGCCCAGGCCGCACACTTCTGGACCCTGGACGACGATGGTAAGATCATCGCCTTCCAGCAATTTGTGGATACCAAGAAGCTCGCCGACTCAGGGGCGTAAGCTCACGCATCAGCGCTGAGATTTTATTAAAGGAGTGCAGGTCGATCCCCACCCTTTTCATACGCTTTCAAAAGTTTGGTTAGGGTCATTCCGTTTACAAAGCGAACTACATGTACCCTGCCCTGAATTCCCTATCTTAGAGAAACTGATATCACACCACTCATGAAAAGAATCCTCCTGTTAAGCTGCTTTCTTATGAGCCTGGGATGCCGGGAAGCACCTAAAGAAGAGCCCCTCAGCAGCGATATTGAGGTGCCAAAACCACAGTATACCCTTTCGGCAGACAGGAACCACAACAAATTCAGCAGGGCCATTCCGCCCCAGCTGGAAGTTACGGATGGGAGTGTCATAGAGGTCTTTACCCTGGAAGCCACCGGGGGACAGTTAACCATCAACTCCACCCTGGAGGATTTCCATAAGGTCGACATGGATCAGGTCCACACCCTTACCGGACCCATCTACGTGCAGGGAGCGTCTCCAGGGGACGTACTGGCCGTGGAGATCCTCGACCTTGAACCCGGCGACTGGGGGTGGACGGGGATGGGGCCCGACTTCGGGTTTTTAGCCGGCGATTCAGAGGCCGAAGGCTTTAAGACGTTTCCCCTCGACAGGGAGAACAACCTGGTCCGGTTTTCAGAGGAGGTGGTGATCCCCTTAAAACCCTTTCTGGGGGTCATAGGCGTGGCCCCGGACACTGAGGAAATGCTGGTCACCTTTCCGCCGAGAGCCAATGGAGGCAACATGGACGATCCGAACATGGCGGTTGGGGTCACAGTATACCTGCCCGTTTTTGTGGAAGGGGCCCTGCTGTCCCTGGGAGATTCCCATGCCGTACAGGGCCTGGGAGAAGTGGTAGGCACGGCCGTGGAATGCGATATGCGGGCTGTTGTTCGCCTGCAGGTGATCAAGGATAAACAGATCACCGAACCCCAGTATGAGACCGACGACTATTACGCCACTACCGGATATGGCACCACCATAGATGAGGCCGCCAAAAAGGCCACCCAATACATGATCGAACATATTTCCACCACCTATGACATGTCTGAAGGAGACGCCTATATGCTGTGCTCCCTGATCGGGGACCTGAAAATCGCCGAGGTAGTCGATGTGCCCCATATGCTGGTGACCATGCACATCCCAAAAAGCGTGTTCAAAAATTAAGACTGATCTTAGGATTGTCTCACGACTCCCGAAGTAAAATGGACAGGAAATTGAAAATGACAGCATGCAAACGGAATTGAATTTTTTTCTTCTCGTTTTTATCCTCCTGCTGGTCATTCTTTTGATCATTTATCCCGTGTCCGGGATCCGGGGGATAAAGGAATTAAGAAGAAAGTATGCCGAAGGACAAGCCTATTCCAAAATCAGTTTTTACAGGTCGAGCATGTTTGCGTCCTGGCTGGTCGTCTTCCTAATCCTTCTGCTGATCCCGATATCTGATGTAAGCCTTGATGATCTCGGGATGAAATGGTTTTATCCACGGAAGTCTTCTCTATCCGGCTGGATCTTATATCCGGGGATCGTGCTCTACATCCTGCACCTTGGGCAGAATCTTTACTACATCCGTTTTTTTAGGTCAAAGTCTGAAAAAAGAAAAAAGCTCGCCGGGGGCATTGCTGAGGATTTTAAATTCTTCCTGCCCATCACTGCGAAGGAGAAGCAGGTCTGGAAT
>NZ_JBFGBM010000257.1:0-2682 GCF_041567615.1 Muriicola sp. | reverse complement strand
GCTTAAGAAGCCAATGGCGAGGTAGCTCAGGTGGTTAGAGCGCAGGATTCATAACCCTGAGGTCGGGAGTTCAAGTCTCCCTCTCGCTACAAAAAAAGACCACGATCGTGGTCTTTTTTTTCCTTAAAACAAAATGATTTGTCTGCATACCTGCTGAATGCACAGGGCTAAATCCTCCATTGTATTTCGTGTACCGGGCCTCAGCTCGCAAAATGTTATCCTAACCCTTCACTACTGCCACAGGTCTAAGTTTTGCGACTCTCTTCGCGATACCGGAATCTTGTACCGTATCGACCACCATATTTACATCCTTATAGGCTATGGGAGCTTCTTCAGCGATCCCTTTAAACGATCCTGCTTCTATATATATCCCTTCCTCTTTAAGCCGTTCCTTGAGAACAGGAGCGTTGACCTGCTTCTTCGCAGCTGTTCTCGACAAACGTCTTCCCGCTCCATGACAGCAGGAGCCAAAAGTGAGTTTCCCACTTTTTTCCGTTCCGGCCAGCACATACGAACAAGTTCCCATACTTCCAGGAATGATCACGGGCTGTCCCTGTTCTTTGTACGCGTCCGGCAATTCCTCAAAGCCCGGTCCAAAAGCCCTCGTGGCACCTTTTCGATGTACGATCACCTCGGCTTCCTGCCCGTTAACCTTATGTGTCTCAATCTTGGCGATATTATGGGCCACATCGTACATGAGTTTTAAAGGGACAACTTCAGGTCCAAAGATGTTCTGCCACGCTGTTCTTACTTCCCAGGAGATCACCTCCCTGTTGCACCAGGCAAAATTGGCGGCCGCACACATCGCCTTGAAATAATCTTGTCCTTCCGAAGAATTAAACGGAACGCAACAAAGTTCCCTGTCCGGGACTTCGATATGGTATTTGGGCATGGCCGACATCATTTTTCGGATGTAGTCTGTGGCTACCTGATGTCCGAGTCCACGAGACCCTGTATGTATCAACACTACGACCTGACCTTTGTAAAGCCCAAATGCTTCAGCTATGCCTTCATCGTAAATTTCCTCGACATAATCGACCTCCACGAAATGATTCCCGGATCCTATGGTGCCGAGTTGATTGGATCCTCTTTTTTTCGCCATATCCGAAACCTTGGAAGGGTCGGCGTTGGGCAGCCTTCCCTTACTTTCCATAAAAGCGAGGTCTTCTTCCGTTCCATATCCCTTGTGAACCGCCCACTGAGCTCCTTTCGAAAGTACAGTATCCATGTCCTGAGACGATAGTCTTATCTGTCCGCCCTTTCCCATGCCGGAAGGGATCTGGGTGTACAATTCTTTGGCCAGTGCCTCCAGGTTATCCCTTATAGCATGAATCTTCTGATCGGAAACCATCAATCGCACACCACAATTAATGTCGTAGCCTATCCCCCCTGGGGAGATGGCGCCTTCTGGGTAGGAAGTAGCCGCCACCCCTCCGATGGGGAATCCATACCCCTCATGGACATCCGGCATGACGAGGGAGGCGCCCACAATGCCGGGCAAGGAAGCTACATTGACCAATTGCATCAAGGATCGGTCCTCCATGATAGCATCCAACAGAGGTTCAGAGGCCAGCACCCTGGCAGGTACCCGCATCTGTGGCTTAAACGACTTGGGGATCTCCCACAAGTAATCCTCCAGTTTATTGATATGGGCTTTAGTGATCTTCATATGTTATATATCAAAAACGACCATGGACTCCCAAAGACCGTCCTTTTTGTAAACGTCAGCTTCGTGATACGTGACCGCCTTTATTTCCTCATCGAAACTTTCAACATAGTTTCCGTATAATTCGACCGAAGTTCTGTCAGCATCCATCCTCAAAAAATCAGCATTGCAAAAAATGGCGTTTTCTATATAGGTTACAGAAAGTACTTCGGATAACAAATCGATAAGCAAACAAGTTGTATCCGTTGAGCTGACTTCAATGGTTAAACTCAGATCAAAAGCCTCCTGCCCAACACAAAAACCCTCTTTTAAAATATTGCCCATCCCTCTGATACCATTGCAGAACAATGCTTCCAAAGTCTTCCCACGGATTTTCATTCGAATGTCTGCTGTATGGGGTAAATACTCTATCCACATCTTTCCGATCCTTTCCAACAATGAGGGTTCTTTTGAATATCCTTTACAGGAAACCTCCCCTATTCCAAAGGTTAAAGGGCTGCTCATGAAAAAGATACCATGATTTGCCGTGTCTCTTAAATATACGTAAAATCCAGGAGGCAAACGAAGCCATATGTCAGCAGAGTGAAAATACCTGCCGATTTATAATGGATTAACAGGGATGGGAACAGTTAATCTTCCACACAACAAAAAAAGACCACCTATGTGGTCTTTTTATTAGGTCCTGCGCAGAATTTGGAATTGACCTATTCTTTTTTCAGATCTATGCTAATATCTAATTTGAAAGGTGCTTAGGGAGTATTAAGAAAGTTGAGCACGTTATTTTCAATCCGCTTTTTGATGTCGCTGATATCAGCAGGACGGAATGCCTCACCGGTAATGTTTTCGAACAATTCTATATATCTGTCTGAGACGGTCTTGATATACTCGTCTGTCATCTCAGGCACCTTTTGCCCCTCTAGTCCCTGGAACCCGTTCTGGATCAGCCATTGACGGACAAATTCCTTGGAGAGCTGTTTTTGGGGTTCCCCTTTATCCTGTCTTTCTCTATACCCTTC
>NZ_JBFGBM010000256.1:0-2686 GCF_041567615.1 Muriicola sp. | reverse complement strand
GGAAGTACTCGCCAAGGCTGGGAAGAAACAGATCCGCATTGCAGAAACCGAAAAATATCCCCACGTGACCTTTTTCTTTAACGGGGGAAGGGAAGAACCTTTCGATGGAGAAAAACGCATCATGTGCCCCTCTCCCAAAGTAGCCACCTACGACCTCAAACCAGAAATGAGCGCCTACGAGGTGAGGGATGCTATTGTAGCGGAATTAAAAAAGGAGGAGGCTGATTTTGTATGTCTAAATTTTGCCAATCCTGATATGGTGGGCCATACAGGCATCATGGAAGCGGCCATTAAAGCGGTAGAGACCGTAGACACCTGTGCCGAGGCAGTCGTAAACACGGGACTCAACCATGGATACAGTACCCTGATCATCGCAGACCACGGAAACTGCGATACCATGATCAATCCCGATGGCAGCCCCAATACAGCACATACTACGAACCCTGTTCCCCTGATCGTGGTGGATGAGGATATCAAATCCGTAAAGGATGGTGTCCTGGGGGATATCGCCCCGACAATTTTGCATATGATGGGCATAGATCAGCCTGAAGCCATGACACAGAAATCACTTGTTTAATTTATTCAGGGACCCAAAGCATATGATCCAGGTAAAGACAGCCGAAGAAATTGAATTGATGCGCGAGAGTGCGCTCATCGTATCCAAAACCTTAGGGATGCTTGCCGGGGAGATCAAACCCGGAGTTACAGGTCTGTACCTCGATAAACTGGCCGAGGAATTCATCCGGGACCACGGTGCAGAACCCGGATTCTTAGGGATGTATGATTTCCCGAATACCCTGAACCTCAGTCCCAATGCGCAGGTAGTGCACGGCATACCCAATAATGAGCCACTCAAAGACGGGGATATCCTGTCTGTGGATTGCGGATCCCTGAAAAACGGATTTTACGGGGACCACGCCTATACTTTCGAGGTGGGTGAGGTGGATGCCGAAACAAAAAAACTGCTCCGGGTAACCAAGGAATCACTCTATAAGGGCATCGAACAGTTCAGGATCGGCAATCGGGTTGGAGACGTCGCCTTTGCCATACAGCAGCACTGCGAAGCCCAGGGATACGGTATCGTCCGTGAACTGGTCGGACACGGGTTGGGAAGGAAATTGCACGAAGCTCCCGAAATCCCCAATTACGGTAAACGCGGAAGGGGAAAGAAATTCGTGGAAGGCATGGTGATCGCCATAGAACCCATGGTAAACATGGGGACGCGCAGGATCAAACAGCTGAATGACGGATGGACCATCCTCACCGCTGACGGCAAACCGAGTGCCCACTTTGAGCACGACGTGGCCCTGGTAAACGGAAGACCGGAACTCCTTTCTACCTTCCAGTATATTTATGATGCCCTGGGTATCAAAAGCGAAGAAGAGGAACCCTACAGGGCAACAAAACTTCAAGGCTAATCTACCGGGGTGAAAAAACTCTTTACTTTTATCCTGAAATTGTTTCCCCGCCCTGTGCTCATTCGCCTGAGTTATGTGGCAAGACCCCTTCTCTCCTTGTGGCTCAGAGGTCAAAAGTACACGGACCCCATAGACGGAAAAAGTTTCAGGAAATTCCTCCCTTACGGATATGAAAAACCCAGGGAAAATGTCCTTTCCCCCTCTACCCTTTCCCTGGAAAGGCACAGGTTACTCTGGCTATTCCTCGTCCGTGAAACCGATTTTTTCAGGGAAGATTACAAGGTACTGCATTTTGCGCCCGAACAGGCCTTTTACAAGCGTTTCAGGAAGTTGAAGAACATAGATTACACCACTACCGATCTCGATTCCCCCCTGGCCGATGTGAAAGCAGACATTTGTGAGCTTCCCTTTGAGAACGAGAGTTTTGATGTGATTTTCTGTAATCATGTTCTGGAGCATATTCCTGATGACCGCAAGGCCATGGAGGAACTTTACCGCATCATGAAACCCGGGGGCTGGGGGGTATTCCAGGTCCCGCAGGATCTGAATCGTCCTACCACTTTTGAGGACGACTCGATAACAGATAAAAAGGAACGGGCTCAAATCTTTGGGCAATACGACCATGTTAGGATCTACGGATCCGATTATTTCGACAAACTCCGTTCGGTGGGTTTCAGGGTGGAAGAAGTGGATCTTACCGCAGGGATGCCCGAAGCTGATATTGCGCGGTTCCGGCTGGCAGAAGGGGAAATTATACCCAAGGTGGTAAAACCAATTACCGACTGATATTCGTCCCTGACCGACACTTAGGAGGCAATAACATTGTTTTGAAAAAAGCAGCAGCTTACCTGCACTACTTTTGACCTTCCTAACTTAACTGAATCATGATTTCTTCAAGATCACCCCAGCGAATACCCATTCTCTGTACAATAGCCTTTCTGTTATTTGGACTGCTGTCTTTAGAAGTGCTGTATTCACAAGAGCTATCTATGGACCCCCGTGATTGCGGTTACGCCTGTAGTGCGAAGGATGTAATTATATCCAATCCCTATCTGGCTTCAGATATGAACGGAACCCCTATGGAGACCTGCAATGGAGATTCCGGGGAGGCTCTCACGGCCTATATCGCATTCTCTTTGGAAAATACCACAGGATCTGACCGATATACCCCCATGTTAACTGCCACTCTGAATATCGATGGGGTACGGAGCACAGTATCCGGATGTTTTGCGTCTCTGCTCCCCCAGGAAACGGCCATCAGGGTTCTT
>NZ_JBFGBM010000255.1:0-2715 GCF_041567615.1 Muriicola sp. | reverse complement strand
TCCCCGAGTAAGAGCCGCATGAAATGCCGGCTTTTTCTCGTTCAAGATGACGCCACGGGACTCACGAAGTCCGTAAGGACGAGTAATTCCCGCCTCAAATTATCGAATTCTTTCCCCGAGTAAGAGCCGCATGAAATGCCGGCTTTTTCTCGTTCAAGATGTTCGAGTGGGACTCAAGGACGAAGGAATCGTTTTAATGATTCTTCAATTTTTCAGATTACCCCTATATTTCAGCACAATAAATTAGAAGAATATGAAACTTCAAATCATCAAAGAATTCAAGGAATTTGCCGTCAAAGGCAACATGATCGATATTGCCATAGGGGTGATCATAGGAACGGCCTTTAACAACGTGGTCAACGTCTTGGTCAAAGAGATCTTCCTCCCTCCCCTCTCCTTCATGACCGACGGGATCAACTGGGAGAACAAAAAGATCATCCTCAGGGAAGCGGTCACCGTGGATGGGGTTACCAGGCCCGAAGAGATAGCTATAGGTTATGGAAAACTGTTGGAAGCCGGAATCGATTTCCTTATCATAGGATTCACGGTGTTTCTGGTGGTCAAGGTCATGAATAAGGTCCGAAGCAAAGCGGACGATCCAAAAAACACCACCGAAGCAACACCCAAGAATATTGAATTGCTAAGCGGGATCTCAGACCTTATGGAAAAGCAGGTAGAACTGCTTGAAAGGATAGAGAGCAAAAAGTAGGACTACAATATCCGGCCAATGTGTTATGAGAGTAAATATTAATTTTCCGAAGTCTCGATCCCTTCTGTGATCAGCTCCAGGATCTTAATTGTCACATTTTCGAGCTCAGACATTTGTGTGATGGACAATCGGTTCAGGTTGGTCAATTCTGAGATCCGGTCCTCCATATCCTGTAGCTCTCCTACGGTGAATTTCCTCCAGTTAGCGCTGTCTAATTTTGAGCGACCAATTGAGGATACCTCATATGTACGCCCAAAGTTCATGATCTCACGTGCTTTACTTCCTTGCTCTACAGCATGGAGTATGTTCCTGAGAGAAAAGGTCTTTGTCAGATACGGATTATACTGTTCGTCCCGGATCTTCAACCATATTTTCTCTTCTTCGGTAGCAAATATTATATCTCCACTCCATCCAGAAACCAATTGTCGCAATGAGTCATTTCGGATAAGGTATAATTTTCCGGAATTGATCAGATCGTTTGTAACCCCAAGAGAAGGATCAAAAGTAGGAGCAGTTATGGTCCAACTCAAGTGGGCATATAGGCTGTCCGTAGATATCCCGCCTTCATAGTTGTCGATGAATTCCAGGAGCCGTTCTCCACTGGTAACGATTCTTCTGTGCAAAACGATCTTGTCCTGTATCTGGTCCCTGTTGGCCTTGAATTCAGTGCGGAGCTGTTTGAGCAATTGCTGCTCCTCGAGCTTTTCATTCCTCAATGTATTCCAATCATTGACCTGTACTGCTAACAGGATCCCGATCACAATCAGCAGGATCTCACCTATAGCGTACAATAAGTACCTACTGAACTTATTCTCTATAAGCACTCGCTGACGCAGGCGTCTGAACAGGGAGATCATCCTTGTATAAGGCTTAGGGCAAACCCGCCACCGGGAGCCAATATTACCTCAACTGTATCCTCAGAGGTCACATCCATGGAGGTGATCTCATAAGCCTGGGGATTGGTATCCCAGTGCGCATCCGCTGCGTCCTTGTAGAGTATAGCCTTGTAGGATTTTCCGGGTTCCAGGAAGTCGAGTTTTAAAACCTCTGTCCTCCCCTCTTCATCGGTGATCCCACCGACAAACCAGTTCCCGGTGCCCCTTTCCTTTCGGGCGATGGTCACGAACTGGCCCACCTCTCCATCGAGCACGTGGCTTTCGCTCCAATCTACCCCCACATCCCGAATAAACTGCAAAGCAGGGTGTGGTTTCCCGTTCTCCGTATAGTGCTCAGGCAGGTCGGCAAGCATCTGTATGGGGCTGTAGATGACCACATACAGGGCCAACTGATGGGCCAGGGTGGTCATGACCCGGTTATCGGGTTTGTATTCGTCGAACCTGATATTAAAGATCCCGGGTGTAAAATCGATAGGGCCCGAAAGCATACGGGTAAAGGCCACCGTAGGGAGGTGGTCCGGGGGATTGCCCCCGTCTGCAGACCAGGCATTGAACTCCTGCCCCCTCAGCCCTTCCCGGGCGATGGCATTGGGATAGGTCCTGCGTTTTCCGGTATCCTTGATGGGCTCATGAGCGTTGATGGCGATCTTCATTTTCGCGGCTTCTTCCAGTACCTTGTGGTAGTGCCTTACCATCCACTGCCCGTGGTGGTATTCGCCTTTGGGGATGATCTTGCCCACATAGCCTGTCTTTACGCTGTTCATGCCATTGTCCTTCATGAACTTATAGGCAACGCCCATTTGCTTTTCATACGTAAGGGGGGCTGCGGAGGTCTCGTGGTGCATGATCACCTCAACCCCCTTTTCCCGGGCATAGGCCATCACCTTGTCAAAATCGTAATCTGCATAGGGAGTCATAAAATCAAATACCCCTTCCCGGTCGTCCGTATTGATCCATTTGTCCCACCCGGTGTTCCAGCCTTCCACCAGCAGGCCTTTGATCCTATTTTCTGCGGCAAAGTCGATATACCTCATGGCGTTTTCCGTGGTCGCCCCGTGGTTGGGTTTGACCTCCCCGCTTTTGGTAAAGGTGTTCATGCTCTGGCTCCCC
>NZ_JBFGBM010000254.1:0-2752 GCF_041567615.1 Muriicola sp. | reverse complement strand
ACTGCATCCCCTCAGGGGCTTTAGCCTGCATATCTCCGGCACCGGGTCCTTGCCCACAGGAGATAATGAGGCAAAATAAAGCCAGAGGGGCCACCGGTCCATTCAGAAACCTTCGGAAAAAAGGGATGAAACCTGTTTGCTCCATGGAAGGTCAAGTTAGAAAAAAGACCGATACTTTAGCCAGCATCGGTCTTTGTATTCCCGGGCCTCCACCCGGTTCTTTGTAAGGTCCTTTACCAGGCGCCGAGCAGCACACGCATCCCGGAGCCTACCACCTCCACGCCTCCGTGGGCGGCCATATAGGCGTCCCAGGCTTTCTGCCTCGCGGTTAGGGCTGCCCCGGAGACCAGTTGGTTAGCTCCGCCGATGGCAGATTTCATATCCTTAAACCCAACGATGACCCATCGGTTGTAATGGCCTCCGCCCTGGCCTACGATAGTATTCCCCATATTGACGAGCATCCCGGGCGGGTTGTGTTTGGAGTGGAATTTGTTGTACTCCGCATCGAACTTATCCGTATCGGCTACATCGAGTAAATAATACCGCTGGAAGGGGTATCGGGTGCTGGTATCTCCATAGAGGGCGAGATGCCGGCCCGTAGCTGAGCCTGCCCCGTCCTTGATGTACTGGTTGAGCTTGGTGATAAAGAGCTCGAAGTTCACATTGCCCCCTCCGGAATACATGTTCCCGACGTCCTCGAGGGTGCCCAGGAACACGATGGAATGGGTGGCCTTCATGTCCTGATTCTTAAAGTGGTTCTCGAACAGCCTCACAAAGATCCCTTCGGGTTTATTGGCTGAATAATAGTCGTCTACCAGTTTATAGACAGTAGCCTCATTGTGCGGCTCTACCACAAAAGAGTACATGGTGTAATAATTGTCCTGCGCACTTAGGGTTAGGCACAGGATAAAGGCGAATGCAAATACTAATTTTTTCATTGGTTTTGGTTTTTAGGTTGGACTTCTCCGACTCGGGTCGAAGATTTTGATAGATGATCATCCTGAGCTCATGTGCGCAGGTAAAGGGTCGGTATTATTCTTCCTTCTCTTCTTTGGGAGGAGGTGGAGGCATCTTGAATTCTTCCGGCTGGGGATCCAGGGGCTCCAGGATCTTGCCCTCAAAGGCCGGGTGGTCTGCCGGAATAAAAGTAGCCCGGAAGATAAAATAGGTCGCGGGCATAATGTCCTCAGGATCCCCGTTGGGTTTGGTGGCATTACCCCTGTAGGGGTTGCGGTACTCCCAAACGATCTCTCTGTCCGGGGTCACTTCAAAGAAGCGGCCCGCCGGTCCGGCGTTAATAAAGGTATTCCCGTTCTCCATCCTATGCGCTCCCGAAATAAAACTGGCGTAAAATGACAGGGTGTCCTTGGCCACATAGCTCCACTCCAGTTCATCCGGGCCGTAATCCCCGGTCTCCCTGAGGAGATAGGACCCGTCGGGCTGCAAGGGTGGTTTGATCTCGTAGATGGCCGTGTACTGGAGGGAATCCGGTACATTGGGGATGTTGTTGTTAAAAATGGTGAGGTTTCCTGCGCCCGGTTTGCCGGGTTCAATCCAGCGCACATCGTGCTGGTACATCAGGCGGCGGTCCGTGGAATCCCCGTGGCGATAGTTCTCAGGGTTCCCCCATCGGTACAGGAAGTCGCCTCCTTTCCCGCTTCTGCCCCCGCTGTGGGAGGCTGCCTCTTCCGTGGTGGTGCTCTGGTCCAGGATGAGGATCTCACTCAGTTCGGGCGAACTGATCGCGATCTGTTCCAGCTCCGGGTGGTAGCTGATCGCGTTGAAGTGGTACAGGTCTGACCGGGGGTTGAAACGGGTAAGGTTCCTGCCTCCCCGGCCTAAAGCCCTGAGTTGGTCCAGACTGTCCTGGCTGATGGGCTCCGGGATGGAATCCCCCGTGTTGAAATCCAACAGTTCCGGGTGCTCACCGGGGTCCCCGTAATTGGGCTTATCGGGGTCCAGGTCCTGGATCAGGTGGTCTGCCAGGTTCCATTCCCATACTACTTTTGAACCCCGCTCTCCTTCGGGTACAACCTCGATGATCTTTTCCAGCCAGGGACCGGAATGGGGGATCAGATGGGGCGCTCGGCCCAGGGCCAGGGCCTCCTCATAGGAAATGGCCTCATAGACGATGGCCAGGATATTCCCGTTGGGTTTGACCGCAAAATCATGGTGCAGGATGTGCTTCTCATCGGCCAGTTCGTAATCCCAGAGGATCTTCCCGTCCCAGCTGATCTTCTGGATGCGCCCATAGGGCCCGCCAAAGCCAAAGACGGGATAGTCCACGTCATTCTCTCCCACCATCAGGGAGCCGTCGTCCAGGAGGTAGGGGTTAAAGGCGGTATAGGTGCCCTTCCATTCATGGACCACCTTGCCTTCCCGGTTCACCAGGTAGGTAGACCCGGAGTTGGGTACAGAAAACATCAAATAGCCGGGCATAAGCCCTTCTGAGGTAGTGATAAGTCCGCGGGGGATTCGGTGTCCGAACATATTGCGGTCTGCCTTGTCCTCTTTGCCCTTATCCTGACTGCAATGGATCACCAGCCCCAGCATGAGCGCGGAAGCGGCGTAGTAAAACACTTTTTTCATGGGTTGGTCTTTTGGTTGGTTATCGGTTTTTAAGGTTGGTTTTCAGTTTGTTTTTCTCAGAGGCTCTTTTACTTGTTCTCTATGTATCCACTCCCTGGCCGGACCCATCCAGGCCTCATTGGGGGTGTACAGAAAGCCGTGTCCCAGTCCGGTATGGATCTGT
>NZ_JBFGBM010000253.1:0-2758 GCF_041567615.1 Muriicola sp. | reverse complement strand
TAGTTTAAAAAACCGGTGTAGTGGCCGGTTTTTTTTTGTCCTCCCGGCTGGTCATTCCTTCCTGCTGTACAAGCCATCAAAGAGTACCTGAGCAGAAACCCCATCCCGCAGCACTTCCCAAACTTGTCTTACTTTCCCGTCATCCCGCAGGGTCCAGGTAATCCGCTGAACGCTTACGCTTTTATCCTCATTTACAGTCTCGTCAGACTCCAGGATCATCTGATTGCCCGTCCTCTGGCCTTTTAATTTCAGGATCGTGCCGGACCTGTCCAGCCAGAGCTGTTCCCACAATCCTGTTCCCGCATTGTAGAAATTATAGCTGGTCCCTGTAAAGTTACCGTTAGCTCCTGTCCAGTTCTCCCTCAAAACACAGCCGCCCTGGATCTTTTCTATGAGATTATTCCCTGCTTTGTTCCCATTGGGAAGGGTTACTTCCCAGGCACCCAGCCAGAAATCAAAGGCTTTGTGGTCTTCTGTGCAGCAGGCACAATGGGTATTTTGGGCTGTAGACAGAAGAGCGGTGAACAGGAGTCCCAGCAAAAGGGCTATTTTCTTCAAGGGTTTGCGGTTGATGACAAAAAGATACGAAAAGATACCCAACTTCCCTTTGAACCGGAAAAACAGACCGGATGTTGTGGGATCCGTAAAGGCTTTGCTGGTGTTTCCTATAAATCACCGATTAATTGGGTTACTCAACACCGTTATAGGCCTTTTAGGTCAGGGGGGTCGTATCTTTAATGAAAAGATCAGTCTATGAAAAGTCAGTATTGCAAAGTGGGATCCTCCACCCATTTGGGAAGTGGTTCCCAGGCTACCACCAGGATGATCAGTTACTACCAGTCCCTGATGAACAGGGCAGCTGACAGTCGTTATGCCGGCACCCAGCTCGGAGATTTTTTTGAGAGAAAGGCGCAGGCCATCCGCAAGCGGCTTGAACAGCTCGCCTGAGCTACATTCTCTTTTCCAGTTCCTTTTTCATGGATTCCTGAAGGGCCTCCGCCTCTTTGGCGGCCGCCTGGGCAAAGTCTTTACCCTGGGAGGCATAGAGGATCTTTCGGGAGGAATTCACCAGAAGGCCTACCCTGTCTGTCATTCCGTATTTGCAGACCTCTTCCAGGCTTCCTCCCTGTGCCCCCACCCCGGGGACCAGCAGAAAATGTTCGGGTACGATCTTCCTGATCTCCCTGAGGAATTCTGCCTTGGTGGCACCCACGACAAACATAAGGCGATCCGAATGTTCATAGGTCAATGCCGTTTCCAGTACCCTTTTGTACAGTGCCTTTCCGTCGATCTCCCGCGTCTGGAAATCAAACGCCCCTGCGTTGGAGGTCAAAGCCAGGAGGATGGTGAACTTGTTAGAAAAATTCAGGAAGGGCTCCACGGAATCCCTGCCCATATAAGGAGCCACGGTCACGGAATCGAAATTGAGGTCGTTGAAAAAAGCCTCGGCATAACGGGTAGCCGTATTGCCGATATCTCCTCTTTTGGCATCAGCCACAGTAAAAATGTGCGGGTATGCTGAATTGAGATAGTCTATGGTCCTGGATAGCGCCTGCCATCCCTTTAGGCCGTAGGCTTCGTAAAAGGCTGTATTGGGTTTATAGGCCACACACAGATGGTGGGTGGCATCGATGATAGCCTTATTGAAGGCAAAGATAGGGTCGGGTTCATCGAGCAAGTGAGGCGGGATCTTCTCCAGGTCGGTATCCAGACCAATACAGAGAAAGGAACCCTTCTTTTTGATCTGATCCAGTAATTCCGAAGTGTTCATAAGCGATCAGAAAATTTCAGAGGCTTCTTTCAGTTTTTCCGTGTTCTCGACCAGCATAAGTTCATCGATAATCTTCTGAATATCCCCATTCATGATATTTTGCAAATCGTAGAGTGTCAGGCCTATCCTGTGGTCGGTCACCCGGCCCTGTGGATAATTATACGTCCTGATCTTGGCAGACCGGTCCCCACTGCTCACCTGGGAATTCCTTTTGGCTGCATCTTCCTCCTGTCTTTTCTGCAATTCCATATCGTACAATCGGGATCGCAAGACGCGGAATGCCTTGTCCTTGTTCTTGTGTTGTGATTTTTCATCCTGGCACTGGGCTACAATCCCAGTAGGGATATGGGTGAGCCTTACTGCAGAATAGGTGGTGTTCACGGACTGACCTCCGGGTCCTGAGGAACAGAAATAATCAATGCGGACATCCTTGGGGTCGATGTGGACGTCAAAATCCTCAGCTTCCGGCAGTACCATCACAGTAGCCGCACTAGTGTGGACCCGACCCTGGGTTTCGGTCTGCGGTACGCGCTGTACCCTGTGCACTCCGGCTTCGAACTTCAAGGTACCGTATACATCCTCCCCCGTGACCTCAAAATGGATCTCCTTGTATCCCCCGCTGGTCCCTTCATTAAGGTCTATAATATTGGTCTTCCACCCCCTGGATTCACAGTATTTGGCATACATCCGGTACAGGTCCCCGGCAAAAATACTCGCCTCATCCCCACCGGTTCCGGCTCTGATCTCCATCACCACATCCTTGGCATCTTCTGGGTCCTTGGGGATAAGCAGGAATTTGATTTCTTCCTCGAGCTCGGGCAGGCCTTCCTTGGCCTCTTCTAGCTGCATCTTGGCCATTTCCAGCATTTCCTCTTCAGCCCCGGCAGAGAGGATCTCTTCGGCCTCCTTGATATGGTTCTTCAGATCGATATAGGCCTTGCGCTTATCGACCAGTACCTTGAGGTCCTTGTATTCCTTGTTCAATTG
>NZ_JBFGBM010000252.1:0-2766 GCF_041567615.1 Muriicola sp. | reverse complement strand
GTGGTTTTGGGCCCGGTTCAGGGTTCGCACGCTCAGTTCATTCGGGTTGTTTTTCCATAAGATGCGGGGGATATAATAGGCATCAGGGAGTTCGATATCCCTGAGAGAGCCATCGGGAATATTGTACAGATGCAGTGACACTGTCGAGTTATCTTCCCCGGATTTGGGATATTTAAAACGGTACTGGGAGGGATACAGCCCTTCCCCGTATACGTCCATGGAGAACTCGGGGACGGCCCTTTCATCGAACCTGAGGAAGGCGAGTCGGGTCCCGTCCGAATTCCAGTCGAACGCCCGGACAAACCCAAATTCTTCCTCGTATACCCAGTCCGTGATCCCGTTGATGATGGCGTTGGGTTCGCCATCGTCAGTGATCCGGGTGGTCGTACCTGTTCTCAGGTCGAGAAAGTAAAGATCATTATTCAGCACATAGGCCACTTTGCTCCCGTCCGGGGAAAGCTGGGGGGACATAATCTTTCGGTCTGAAATTTTAGTGGTGGTCTCTTCTTCAATATCGTACACGTAGTAGATCCCCCTCCTGGAATGGCGATAGATCCTCTCAATATCAGTTGCCAACATTACCTTGCTTTCATCCTTGCTGAATGCGTAGGACGAAAAATATGGAATATCATTCTCGGGGCTTGAAAGCAGGACTGTATCTGTTTGTTCCAGGGTCTCATAAGCGTATTTGCCAATGCTTACGGTCCGATTTTCAGGGTCTGCATTGAGGAGGGTGTAGTGAAGTCCATCATTCATGGACCTGAGGGATTCCATCCCACGGGTCGCAAATGACCCGTCCCAAATCTCCTCCAGGGTCAGGTCTTTTTGTTGGGTAAAAGCTTGTGGGGTTGCTGTGAGAATGAGAAACAGCAAGAGGTATTTTTTCATTCCTGTGTTTTGTTCGGATTCAAACCCTCAAGTTTACTAATTTTCTCCTTAATAATATAACTTTCCCCCGGGCAATTGCCTTTTCGGCAAGCCTGCAGAAGGGATTTTACACCTTATCGTCATACGTCAGGGATTGGGGCAATATCACTATCTTTGCCCGCATATAAACCGTTGCCATGCCCGAACCCGTCGAAGGCTTTTCAAAGCTGTCCAAGGAGGAAAAGATCCGGTGGATCGCCGAGCAATATACTGAAGATCCGGAGGCCTGCATCGCCCTGCTGAAGACCTACTGGAACACCGATAGACGGCTGCAGCGACTCCACGATGAGTTCATCGAAAACACTCTGACCAACTATTACCTCCCCTTTGGCATCGCCCCCAATTTCCTGATTGACGGAAAGCTCTATGCCCTTCCCATGGCCATTGAGGAGAGTTCTGTGGTGGCAGCTGCCAGCAAGGCGGCCAAGTTCTGGCTCACCCGAGGAGGTTTTACAACAAAGGTGCTGGGCACAGAAAAGATCGGGCAGGTGCATTTTATATACGAGGGGGATCCAGCCCGGCTGGGGGAATTCATCACGTCCATCACTCCCCTGTTCTTTGAAGAGACCCGGCCCATTACCAAGAATATGGTGGCCCGGGGAGGGGGGATCAAAAAGATCGAATTGAGGGACAAGACCTCAGCCCTCGACCATTACTATCAGTTGCATTGCACCTTTGAGACCCTGGATGCCATGGGGGCCAATTTCATCAACTCCTGCCTGGAACAGTTTGCCAGGACCCTGAGAAGGGAGGCGATAAGCTCTGATATCCTTGAAGATGGGGAAAGAAATATAGAAGTAGTGATGAGCATCCTCTCCAATTACGTACCCCAGTGCCTGGTCAGGGCGGAGGTAAGCTGCAAGGTAGAGGAACTGGGAGCAGACACAGGGATATCCCCGCAGGAATTTGCTGACAAGCTGGTAAGGGCCGTGGCTATTGCCAATGCCGAACCTTACCGGGCCGTCACCCACAACAAGGGGATCATGAATGGGATCGATGCCGTGGTCCTGGCTACAGGGAACGACTTCAGGGCCGTAGAGGCGGGTATTCACGCCTACGCTTCCCGTCAGGGGGCCTACAAAAGCCTTACCCAGGCAGAGATCAGGGACGGGGTCTTCCGGTTCTGGATAGAGATCCCCATCGCCCTGGGGACAGTGGGTGGACTCACCACCCTCCACCCACTGGTAAAGCTCGCCCTGGAGATCCTGCAACATCCCTCGGCCAAGGAACTGATGGGGATCGTGGCCGTAGCCGGACTCGCACAGAATTTTGCGGCCGTACAATCCCTGGTGACCACCGGGATACAACAGGGCCATATGAAGATGCACCTGCTGAACATCCTGAACCAGATGGGAGCCACCGAAGAGGAGAAGAAACAACTGGTGGAATATTTCAAAAAACACAGCGCCACGCACAATGCGGTGGTGGAGGCCCTGGAAAAGCTCAGGGAATCATCATAATCATGTCTGCTACCTACCGAAGCCATGGCAAATTGTTGCTCACCGGGGAATACGCCGTTCTCGACGGTGCCGAGGCCCTGGGCCTGCCCGCGCGTTTCGGCCAGACTTTGGAAATCTCAAAAGGGAATACCTCCGGACTTTTGTGGAAAAGCCTGGATCAGGACGGAAAGACCTGGTTTGAGGCTGAATTTCGACCAGGCGAACTGGATCCTGATGAAAAAGACCCTTCCGGGGATGACACCCGGGACATCCTTCAGGGACTGCTCCGTGAAGCTGTCCGACTCAATCCGAAATTCTATACGGAATTAAAGGGAAAACAAGCCATTTCCCAACTCGAATTCCCCAGGTCCTGGGGGTTAGGCAGCAGCTCAACCCTTAT
>NZ_JBFGBM010000251.1:0-2808 GCF_041567615.1 Muriicola sp. | reverse complement strand
TCTTTTGAACAAGTCATCGCTTCCGGTTCTACAATTCCAGGTACTGATATCAAGGATACTATTCGGATGATCGTTCGCGGCACGAAAAATTACGATGTGCTCCGGGGGGATAAGGGAGTTTATCTCTGGGATCCCGTAAAACGCTCCTGTGTTGAATCATTTACCAATTTGGCGGACCGGGACAATACCCTGACGCCTCATAATCCGCAGTATGCATTCATTGATATTAAGGGTCAACTCTGGGTATTTCAGGAAGAGGGAAACGTTACTCTGGTGAATCTTAAAAGCGGTACATCAAAGCAAATGAAATATGGAGAAGGAAGTTTAAAATTTACCAAAGGGGCTCAGAAGACAGATCAGTTGTCGGCATTTGCCCAACACGACGGTGGTATCTGGTTCGCAACAACCAACTTAAGTCCGTTTTCTGAAGGGGAACCCTTAACCTATCTCTATTACGATTTTGAGAAGGATGGGTTTACGATGTATACAGAAACGTTTAATGATGACGCAAATCCAGTTCCTGAGGGGAAACATATTTTTCAGTTTAGAACCATCCTTGATAATTCTGGTTTAATGTGGCATGCCACCAGGCCTAATATTTACAAGCAATCTCCAAAAATCAGACAAATTGAAACTTTCCGACATAAACCGGAGGAGAAAACCAGTATACCTTCCGATACGATTACAAGTCTTTTTGAGGATAGTAAAAATCGATTGTGGGTAGGAACTACAAATGGATTGTCCCTGATGGAAGGCGATCTTTTTACAAAAATCAACTTTGATCCGGGACATAATGAAAAAAAATTGCGTCAGGTACGTTCCATCTACGAGGATTCGGAAGGCACCATATGGGTGGGAACTTATGGCAGAGGGTTGTTCAAGCTGCGGGAAAGACAAAAAAAGCTGACGCCGGTATATCTCTTTCCCGGGGAAAACAAACTGGAATTCTCATACGATATTGAATTCATTCAGGAGGATACATCAGGGAATTTGTGGATCTCAGTTTGGAGAAGGGGAATCTATATCCTGGGGAAAGGTGCTCGTGAAGTCATTCAGAAGTTTGAAGTTGCCAATAGTGAAAAGCACGGTATGAACGGCCTTTTTGTTAATAGCATCTACCAGGATTCAGAGGGGGTTATTTGGTTGGGTGAACGTGGAGACAATGATTTTGGACTTTATGCCTATTCCCCAGAAGACCAAAACTTTAAACATTTTGCCTACGACCCTAAGGACAGCTTATCCCTGATCAGTAATGAGATAGTGTTCATTAAAGAAGATGACCAGGATCGGCTTTGGATAGGTACAGATGGCGGCTTGTGCCAATTCGACAGGGAAAAGGGCACCTTTATTAGAATTAATGAACCGTTAAAAATGCCCAGTGTTACTTCCTTTGCTCCGGCAGGCGAAGGGAAAATCTGGATATCGACATACAGCGGAGGAGGATTGGCCCTGGTAGGACCGAATCCGGAAGAGGTGGTTTTTTACGGAGAGGAACAAGGGTTGCTGCACAACGATGTCTCACAGTATAGTGATCAATTATTGGAGGATGAAAGGGGGCGACTATGGCTTCCCAATCAAAGAGGTCTTTCCGTGTTCGACACCGGTTCCCTCACCTTTCATAATTACGGTTCACGGGAAGGTATGCAAAGTTTACCGGGTTGGTCTAAAATGATCAAAACAAGTGATGGGATGATCTGGATAGGAGGTCTTAAAGGACTCAATAGAATTAACCCTAAAATAATTTTCGAGAAAGATTCAATCCCCCCCAACATGGTGATCACCCAATTGGGAATAAATGATACGGTGTATAGCAGCCCTGACGGAGATCTTTTTACAAAATCTGTGGCTTTTACCAGGAACATAGAACTAAATCACAAACAGCGCGATCTGAGCTTTGAATTCGTCGCTTTACATTATTTAAACCCTCAGGATAACCTGTATTCCTGGAAGTTGGAAAACTACGATTCAGACTGGTCGGAACCTTCCGGAGAACGGAAAGCTACCTATACCAACCTTTCCCCCGGCGAATACATCTTCAGGGTAAAAGGATCTAATGCCGATGGGATCTGGAACGAGGAAGGGGCCAGTATCAGAATCACCATTGCACCGCCCTGGTGGCAAACCTGGTGGGCCTATGGTATTTACTTCTTGATTCTTTTGTTTATTGGGTACCGCGTACATCTCTTCCAAAAAGAAAAGACGATCCGGCGGGAGCGCGAAAAGGCGCGTGAAAAAGAATTGAAACAGGCTAATGAGATCAAGAAGGCCTATGCAGAATTAAAGGCCACCCAAAGCCAGCTGATACAGTCCGAAAAAATGGCCAGTCTTGGAGAACTCACTGCCGGGATTGCCCATGAGATTCAAAACCCGCTCAACTTCGTCAATAATTTTTCAGAAGTGAGCCAGGAATTGATCGAAGAGCTGAAAGAAGAAAGGGCCAAGAGTAAAAAGGAACGCGATGAAAAACTTGAAGAGGAACTCATATTAGATATTGATCAAAATCTGGAAAAGATCTCTCATCACGGGAAAAGGGCTGACTCAATCGTAAAAGGTATGCTCCTGCACAGCCGGGGAAGTAGCGGGGAGAAGGAGCCTACAGACATCAATGCACTGGCAGATGAATACCTGCGTCTGGCCTATCACGGCTTGCGTGCCAAGGATAAGTCATTTAACGCCAAAATGGAAACTGATTTCGACAAGTCGGTCGGAAAAATAAATGTCGTACCTCAGGACATAGGACGGGTCATTTTAAATCTTATAACCAATGCCTTCCACGCCGTACAGGAGAAAAAGAAACAGGTTGGGGGC
>NZ_JBFGBM010000250.1:0-2815 GCF_041567615.1 Muriicola sp. | reverse complement strand
TCCTGATCATGCTCGGTATTTTTATGGCCCTGCAATTACAGAACTGGAACGATGAACGCAAACAAACCATCGAATTCAATGTCATCCTGGAGCAGATCTACAGCGCTGTTTTTTATGATGTGGACCAATTCCAAAGTCAGATCGGGAACATGAGTTATCAGATAGGTGTCCTGGATATGATACTGTCTTCCCCCGACTCCATCCCCCTGGGTGAATTGCCTTATGCCCTGTATGCCCCCAGTTTCGACAATTTCAAGACCTACCAGTCTGATGTGTACTTCTATGCAAATCAATTGCAGCCGGATTACCGGGACACAGAGCGGAACGAGCTGATCAAACAGATCAAGGGATATATCAATCTGACCAGTAGCGATGAAAATACCTATTTTGATCTTGACACTGACCGTTTAAGTAACTTTTTAATTAAGGAAAACCTCCCTTTCCCGGAAATGCACCGGGAAGATCTCAACCGGGGCTGGGTGGATGAACCTTCCCCTGGATACTACACAGAAGACAGGCTTAATCAGTTGAAAGAGGACCTGAAAACTTCCAAATACCAGGCGTTCTTCAAGACCTATCGCAGTCAAAAAATCGCCTACCGCAGAGGTGCCCAGGCCAAATTGAACTACGGGAACGCTATTCTGGACCTTATCCGGAATTACAACCCGGATGTACGGGTGATCTATGAGAATGTGGGCATCATCGGTACCGCTCTGGACGGGTATGACGATGTGGGAGGGCGGTCTACCCCTATGAAACTCATCGATCCGGAACGCAGTATTTGGGAGGCCGAATTATATCTCAAGACCGGCACTGTTAAATTCCGATGCAATGACAGCTGGCTCCGGAACTGGGGAGGTCATCCGGGGATGGACCAATATCTTGTCGGACCTGCCATACCCGACGGAAGAAATATAGCAGTGGAAGATGGGAACTACCACATTCAGCTGGACCTCTCAGACTACACATTCGCCTTTACTAAACTGGATTAAGCCCTGTTATTTTGAGTGTTCTAAAAAATCTTAACCGATAGAGGGAGTAATATCAATGCTGTTTTACAGCCCCTTTATCCATTTCTTTGAGCATGGCACGAGCATTCTCCCCTACCGGACCTTCCGGGTCCAGTGCTATAGCCTTGGTGTATAATTCCTGTGCTTTATTCAGATCTCCTGACTTCCAATAAGCTTCAGCCAAACTGTCCCAGGTATTGGCCGATTCCGGGAAGAGGGCCGTATTCAATTGAAAGACGTAGATGGCCTCCTGGAAGGATTCCTGGTTCAACAGATTATAGCCGGTCTTGTTGAATTCTCCTTCAAAATCAAAGAAGGCATAGTTCGGGTCCTCAAGCATGCGTTGTGCTTCAGGTAATATTTTATCCATTTGGCCGCTGGTAAATAATTCAGTAAAGTAACGCATGGGATCTGCAATGAAATTTTCACCTGTGAAGGACAGAGCGGCTTCCAGGGCAGGATCTTCATTAGTTCGGTACTGCTCAAAGGTGAGTCCGGTGGCGATCTGGGGATACAAGGCCGGTTTGTTCTCCCACTGGGGTTTGTCCTGCCACCAGGCAAAGGACAAATAGGCGTTGATCTTTGTGTTGGGGAGGGTCACCGGGCGATTATCTCCGTAAAAGTTGATGTTTTCGGATGTAGGCTCCCCTATGAAGATCGCGTTTGTATAATTGTGCAGTTCATTGACCAGGTTCTGGCAGGCTGAGAAGGTCCTCCTGCCCAGGATCACAAAGAATTTTCCGGGCTGGTTGATTTTTTTACTGGCGATCACTCCAGTGACCACAGGCTTGTTCTTGTAATTGTTCCCCCCTCCGTTAAGGCGGACGTCAAGGATCAGTTTTTCCACCTCGTTTTGATCGATGAAATCGAATACCTCTTTGTAAAATTCAGGTATAGGCTGGATGGAATCGTCCTGTATCTGGCTTTGGCGTACATAAACCGTTTTGTGCTCCGGCAGGTATTCGTAATAACAGATCCTGTCCAGGTTTTTCAGGTAGAGGGGTGTTTGGCTTAGGTCGCGTGATTCCAGCCAGTCGCCCCCGGGAACCACCATCCCGTACTGCCTGGGGAAGCGCTCCAAGGGAACGGCCTTTACTGTTTGTTTGTAGGTCTTTCCATCTTTTTCAAGGGTGAGGATGACGGTGGTGGAAAACTCGGGAATCACTCCCTGGGCGTGAAGGAATTCCGGAAAAGTCAGGTAATGGATGCCATAGGCCTTGACGAACTGGTCATTTTCGGCCGGTACCACGGGTCGCATTTGCTCTAATACTTCTTCAACCGGCATATCCCCAATTGCCAGAAGTCGGGTCCCGAGGGCAGTCTCATAATCTTTATGTACCCCTTGCAGGTAAACGCCATCATCATACTGATACAATACAATGGGCAGTTGATGGATGGGGATCACATTTTCCCAGTAACCCAATACGGTATGCCCGTATTCAAAGGAAGCCACCAGCTTGGACAGGCCCACCAGTACCTCATGGTCTTCCATCTCAGGAATGGCTTCATACAGGTCCTTTACTGCCTTGTCAAAGTCATCAGCAGTTGTCTTTTTGAACAGGAAGGGATAGTCTTCATGCACTGTTTTCTGCAGGAACAACAGGTCTTCCCGGTATTGTTCGGCTGTAATGTCCATTTGAGCAGACGAATCGACCAATGTGAGTAAAACGACTACACAGGTAATGAGCTTCTTGAGAGGAAGGTCAGGGATTTTCATCAGGATGTTTTTATGGTTGTCTTACTTAATAAGATTCAGGAACGCGGCATTTGTTACAAAATCGCGGCTTACTTACCCCTGTTTTTTT
>NZ_JBFGBM010000249.1:0-2823 GCF_041567615.1 Muriicola sp. | reverse complement strand
TAAAGGTGTCGTCATAGTTGGTCATGGTGACATAGTAAAGCTCTAGCACCTTCATCCCTTGCTCCGGGTGGTTTTTTTGAGAGAGGACTTCCGTGAGTTCCCTGCCACGGTCCGTTCTGAAATTAAAGAAGATGACCACATCGTTTTCCTCAATGGTGGTCAGAGGGTTTCCATCTTTTCCGGTTAGTGCGATGGGCTTGAGGAATTCATCGGTAACGCCGTTGTCATAACTCTTTTGAAGGGTTGCAGACATATCGGTGGTCTTCTCACCAATTCCGTGTACAACCAGGTCGTAGGCCAGTTTGATACGCTCCCATCTCTTGTCTCTGTCCATTGCGTAATAGCGCCCTACGACACTGGCCAACTTAGCCTTCTTATCCCTGCAAAAAATATTCAGGTCCTCGAGAAAGCCCTTTCCGCTTTTGGGATCCACGTCCCGTCCATCCGTAAAGGCATGTACAAAAACGGTATCCAGGCCGAATTCCTCTGCCGCTGAAATCAATCCCTTTAGATGATCGATATGGCTGTGTACACCCCCGTCGCTCACAAGCCCCAGAAGATGTACCTTCTTTCCATTCTCCCGTGCATAGGTAAAGGCATCTTTGATCACGGGTTCATCTTTTACTGTATTTTCCTGTACGGCTTTGTTGATCTTAGCCAGGTCCTGGTATACGATCCTGCCGGCACCCAAATTCATATGGCCCACTTCGCTGTTTCCCATCTGACCTTCGGGCAGACCCACATTCATCCCGTCTGTGAGCAGATTACTGTTGGGATATTTTTTGTAGAGCGAACTCATGAAAGGAGTATTCGCCTGTTCAACGGCGGAGACCTTTGGATCGGGCGATTTACCCCACCCATCGAGGATCATCAGAATGACTTTCTTGTGCATTTATCGGGATATTGTTGAAATCAATCCCCAAAAATAGCACGATTATGCGGGGAATACCACTTTCAGGCCTGCTTTTTCTGCAATTACGATCGGGGATCTAAAAGTGACCAAGTAGATAGAAAGTAAAAGTTACCCCGGCTTGCCCCGGGGTAACTGTTCACTGTTCCCTTTGTGTTCTCGTAAAAGGGTCCTAGAATTCGAAACCTGTAAAGGCCCTGTAAAAGAATGCGTAAAATGCCATAACGAGCATAACCGCGCAAAAAGCCGAATAGACTTTTAGCAGAATTACCAGGTATTCCGGTTTGCAATCGTCAAAGGCCTGCAGGTACAGATTTTTAAAGTGCGTTAGTGTTCCCATATAGTCTTAGTGTTCTTAAAGCTATAAGGGTTAAATCGGGGGCATCAAGTGACTTGGGAGAATTTCAAAGATAGAAAAAAAAGGATAGGAACCTAATTTGGATGGATGAATTACCGGAATCATCCACCGCGGTACTTCTGGATCGATTCACGAATCCTTGCGATCCTGTTGTCAGGGTCAGGATGTGTGCTTTGAAATTCGGGGATCCTGTTGGGCCCCGCTGCAGCTTTTAGGATCTTCATCACTTCTATCATTTGCTCAGGCTGATAGCCCGACCGGATCATGAACAGTACACCCAGGTCATCGCTCTCCAGTTCATCGCCCCTTCCGTTTTTCAGAAGGGTATTTTGACCGATCGCACCCACAATATTCCCGGCATCAGCACCTACCTGTGCACCCATGCTAATGGTCTGCCAGTAACTGCTTTCGGCTATACGCTCAGCGGAGTGCCTCCCGATCACATGGCCGATTTCATGCCCCAGCACACCAGCCAGTTGCGCCTCGTTCAGTTTGGAGAAAAGGGCATAGGTGATAAAGATCTGTCCGCCAGGCAGGGCAAAGGCATTGATCGTATTTTCATCGGCCAGCAAATGAAACTCGTACTCATAGGGGGTTTCACGGGCAATGCTGTTCTTCACGAGTTTATTCCCTACGGCGTCCACATAGGCCTGCATACGATCGTCCGGGTAGAGTCCGCCGTATTGCTGGGCGATCTGGGGGGTGCTTTGCAATCCTATAGCAATCTCCTGGTCTGCGGTCATATTGATGTGCTGTACCCTGCCGGTATAAGGATTCTTTTCCTTGTTGTTGCAGCGCTGAACCACAGCGAAGGCCACGATGGCCAGCCCTATGAAGATCCGTAGTTTCCAGTTCGCGCGTCTCATGGAAGTCGGTTGCCGTGTAATAATTACAAGAGGGTCTGGTTAATGTCGAGGATGTTGTCCCGAATATAGGTTTTGATGAACCCTGTGGTCATAAATTCACTGCCCAGGAAATCTTCTTCCACCAGGAGCTGTAAAATGTTCTTTTTTCTGAAGACTTCCAGCATAGGGACAGAGAGGGGGGCGTAGCTGTAATGCCAGGGTTCGTATTTGAAACCCCGGCGCTTCGGCTCTTTGGTGTACACCAGATAAAAGCCATATTCGCTCGCGTGTTCGTCCATCCAGGCCTTCAGGTCGGCATACGGACCACCTTCCTCGAATTTGGAGGCCACCAGGACGTCTCCCTCCGTGGGCTTGCTCCCGTCTATGATGTCGATATCCGTCCCCCAGTGGTGTCTGCTGGTCCCCGGGATGGTGGAATACTCGATGATCTTATCTATGGCTTCGAGGGGCTCCATACCTTCATCCTCCGTGTATTGCAGGTACTTGCGTTCAAAAATGGCTAGCTGCCGGTCAAAACTGCGGAAGCTGGATACGATCTTTATGTCTATACCGTCCTGGTAGGCCGCTTTTTTCATGGCCAGAAAGGCGTCGTGGGCTTCCTTTCTCAGGTTGATGTCCTTTCCGAAGAGTTCGATATCTGCCTTGCCCATCAACTCCTCAATAGAATATTTATCGTCCTGTGCGAAGGC
>NZ_JBFGBM010000248.1:0-2872 GCF_041567615.1 Muriicola sp. | reverse complement strand
TCAGTCGACACATCAAGGAATATGTACTTCAATTCGAACGGGAGGTACAGCAGCTGGAGGAAGTGTCGGAGTGTTTTCACGTCAGCGGGGATTACGATTACATCCTCAAGATCCACGTGTCAAACATGGCAGCCTACAGGGATTTTATGGTCAATAAACTCACCGCTCTGAACAATATCGGCAGTACTCAGAGCTCCTTTGTGATCAGTGAGGTGAAGGCGTCGACGGCCATCTCCCTAGGATAAATCCCCATGAGGCCAAAACCAAAAACATTCGTATTTTTGACACCCGGGAAAAAGAAAATTCCCTCACTTGAATTAACTTCTAATTTATCCCTATGTCTCAATTTGATGTGGCCGTGATCGGCTCCGGACCCGGAGGGTATGTGGCGGCTATCCGCTGCGCTCAGCTGGGTATGAAAACTGCAATCGTGGAGAAATACGCAACCCTTGGAGGAACCTGCCTCAATGTGGGTTGTATCCCCTCAAAAGCTTTGCTGGATTCGAGCCATCACTACGAGGAAGCTGTGAAGCATTTTGAAGAGCACGGGATCGAGATTCCGGGAGAGGTTAAAGTGAATCTGGAGAAGATGATCGGCCGCAAGCAGGCGGTTGTGGACCAGACGACCAAAGGAATACAGTTCCTGATGGACAAGAACAAGATCGAGGTCTTCCGGGGGCTGGGTAGCTTTAAGGATGCCACTCATATTGATATCAAGCCTGAAAAAGGTAAATCGACCACCATTGAGGCAAAGAACATCATCATTGCCACGGGATCCAAACCTGCTTCCCTTCCCTTTATCACCCTTGATAAAGAACGCATCATCACCTCTACCGAAGCTCTTGAATTGAAAGAGATCCCCAAGCATATGATCATCATAGGGGGCGGGGTGATAGGTCTGGAACTGGGGCAGGTTTACAGCCGCCTGGGAGCAGATGTTAGTGTGGTGGAATTCATGGACCGCATCATTCCCGGTATGGATGGAGCTCTGTCCAAGGAGCTCATGCGAGTCCTGAAAAAACAAAAGGTAAAATTCTATCTCTCACATAAGGTTAAATCGGTCAAGAGAAAAGGCAAGAATGTAACGGTAGTAGCGGATGATCCCAAGGGAGGAGAGCTTTCCCTAGAAGGGGATTACTGCCTGGTTTCTGTGGGGCGGAGGCCTTACACGGATGGACTGAACGCAGAAGCGGCCGGAATAAAGGTAGATGACAAGGGCAGGATCGAAGTCAATGACCATTTGCAGACCCATGCCCCGAATATCTACGCCATCGGTGATGTGGTGAGGGGTGCCATGCTCGCCCACAAGGCGGAGGAAGAAGGCACTATGGTTGCTGAGATCCTGGCGGGTCAAAAACCCCATATCGACTACAATCTGATCCCGAATGTGGTGTATACCTGGCCTGAAGTAGCTTCCGTGGGTAAAACGGAGGAGCAGCTTAAAGAAAGCGGTGTTGCCTATAAGACGGGTCAGTTCCCTATGCGGGCCCTGGGAAGAGCCAGAGCTAGTATGGACATAGACGGTTTTGTTAAGATCCTGGCAGATAAGAATACGGATGAGGTTCTCGGGGTGCATATGATCGGGGCCCGCTGCGCCGACCTGATCACAGAAGCCGTTACCGCAATGGAATTTCGCGCTTCAGCCGAGGACATCTCACGTATGAGTCATGCTCATCCCACCTACGCAGAGGCGGTGAAAGAAGCGGCCCTCGCAGCGACAGCTGACCGAGCATTACATGTCTAGATAATATTAACCTTTACTTACGTTAATAAGCCTTAATATCTTGTCTTGCAGTATGATAAGATATTGAGAAAAGGAATAGTATCCCTTCAGCAGAACGCCTTTTACGGATTGCCTTACAACAGCCAGCTGTCCTTTTATAAAGACTTCGTGTTTGTCGTACTGAAGAGCGGCAAAGGAGCATGTGACCATAAATAGGACAGCTCCGGGAATGACCACATCAGGAGCCAGGCTATGGTCGAAGAATCGGTACAATCCGAGTCCGGTAAAACTTCCATAGAGGATGATAAAATGGATCACGTAGATGGACAGGGTGTTCTGGCCCAATTTCAAAAGGGTGTTGTTGACCAGCCATTGTCTGAGCAGCATAAAGACGGCAAAGACGATCATCACATTCCCCAATCTTATAAAGAGATAGTTGTTTGATACTACATCCGCAAAGAGTGAAATCCCGCTCCACTGATGGAGGAAGGTAAAGAAAGGGGAGGAATAATATACCAGAGAGACACCGGCAATCAGGGAGAGCCAGATGGCATTGGGATAAAGATTCATGTGCGTTTGATACCTCCTGAACACGACAGCAAGAAAGGCCCCGAAGGCCGTATATCCCACCCAGGGAATAATCGTAAAGACCGAGCCGTTGTTCCTGGTAAAATAATTGGCCAGGGCCTCCGGTAAGGCCGCAAAGGTCCAGTTGGAATACACCGGTTCAAAGAGAAACAACAAAAGGGTAATTGACAAAAGGGAAAGAGGAAGCATCCATTTTCTCAATTGGGAAGTCAGCAGGTATACCCCGATGATGACCATGATGGAGATCCCTATGCAATGCAGCACATCCACCAGAAAGAATGCATTGTACAATTTACCCTGTAGCAGACCCCCGAGGTTCAGCCTCAACAGATATCCGATCAGCAGCAGCTGCAGTCCCCTGCGGAGACCTTTCCTGATTCTCGGGTTGGAGAATCCTGTCTGGGGTACGCGAATGAGCAGATAGGTAAAGATAAACCCGGACACCGTAAAGAATACGGGGGCTGTGATCCCCCGGAAGTACCTCCAAACAGAATAGATGCCATTGCCCGGATCCCTGTACACAGGATCCAGCAACCCGTCCACAAAGTGACCCTGAAGCAT
>NZ_JBFGBM010000247.1:0-2897 GCF_041567615.1 Muriicola sp. | reverse complement strand
TCACAGATCAGCATGCAAAACAACCCGAGCAAAAGGGAGGAGGCTCCCCAGAGGATCCATTTGCGCAGGGTCGTATGTGTCTGCAAGATATCGGGCGTGACCAGGACGGGGAGCAGGCATATAAAGTTCCACCAGGGCGACCAAATCGACAGATCCCCCAGGCTGTCTGTATGGTCTGGTCCCAGTCCCCTGAAAGCCAAAAAATTTGTTAGTCCCAGCAGCAAAAGGATCACCAGCAGGCCGACTGCCTTCTTCCCGCGTGCCGGTTTCTCCTTACCTCCCCGCCATTCAAACAGGGGGGTCAGATCTCCTTCCGGAAATCGTTTTTTCAATTCTATCCCCTCATACCCCAAAACAAGGGCCACCATCCCCAGGAGGGTAAGGGGAGTGACCAGCCAAAGCCCGCTGGCTGACCCCGTGAAAATAAAATACCCCGCCAGCAGCACGCCAAAGCCCCAGTAGATAGGATGCCTCAATAGTCGGTATGGCCCTGTTTTAACGAGTTTCTTAGGCGGAAAGGCATTGAGCGGCAGTCCTTTCCCTTTCAGTATCAGGAGCCCCATGGCCCAGAACATCATTCCCCCGCCCAGCACCATCAGGAATATGCCACCCTCCCGGGATTCCACAGGAGGACAGGTCACAAAAGTTTCTGTCTTTTCTGCCCAAAACACCAGTAACAGGGGGAGCACCAGAAGGAAGAATGCCGAATACAGCATTTTTCTGAAAGGAACAGGCATTGTATTCATCGATGAGGTTTCATGGTTATATAATAAATGTATTGGCTGAGTAACAGGAATCCGCAGCCGTATGCGAAAGCGCTCAACAGGTTTTTTCCTATGGTGAAATCGGTAAAGGCTGAGATCACCGCCGCCTGGGACGAAAAATAGGCCGGGAGGTAGCGTATCACCTCCTGGTTCTGGGCCCCCTCATAGAAAAGCGGGTTCTGGAGCCAGCCCACGTCGATATTCACCAGGAGTACGATCACCAGGATCCCCTCCAGTTCCCCCCGGATCAAAGTACCTGCTAAAAGCCCATAACATCCATAGACAAACCCGATGGATACCAGTGAGGCGATGAATTTGCCGAGGTGCTCTACCTCATAGAGGGAGTGGGTCAAAAGGCCCACGTAGAATGCGATGAGAAGGATGACGGACAATAGGGTGGTCAGTTTGGCCATCAGGATCTCCACGGGGGAATACCCGCATAGGATGAGCCTTCTGCTGGCCCTCCTGTTCTTCTGGATGAGATTCAGGGCGAGGAAGGATACCAGAAAGCCTACGGAAGCCACCGCAAAGAACACAAAATTAATCCCCTCCTCCGGGATGCTGACCATGGGGTTGTCCGAAAGAGAAGCCAACCGGAAGGGCATGGGCCGACTCGAAGAGGTCAGGTCGACGATTCCCAGGAAAACAGCAGGAATCACCAGAAGCAGTACAATGGCGATACGGTTCCTGAGCAGGATCCGCCAGGACATTCCCATGCTGATGATCATTCGGTTCCCTCTCATTGCAAACGTCCGTTTTCGAGTGTATAGATCCGATCAAAAATGCTCTTTTCCGTAATAAAATGACTCACAACCAGTACGGAGCAGGACGACTTCTTCAATTGGCCCAGGTAGTCCCAGAAGCGGGTGTAGGTATCCCAGTCGAACCCGCTATAGGGTTCATCCAGGATGAGCAGGTCGGGATCGTGCAAGAGCGCCAGGCTCAGGTTGAGTTTCTGGGCGGTTCCCCCGCTGAGGTGGGCCACTCTTTCTGAACGGTATTTGCCGAAGTTAAAATAGTCCAGCAAGTGTTCCTGCCGGTCTTTCAGGGCATCCGGGGGCATCCTGTAGGCCGCCCCAAAATACCTGAAATGTTCCTGTACGGTCAGCTGAGAATAGAGGCTGATCTGTTGAGGGCAGTAGCCCATTTGGCCCTTCATTTCCACCCTGCCTTTACTGGGTTTCCACTCTCCTACCAGGATCTTCAGGAGGGTGGATTTGCCCGAACCATTCTCCCCCACGATTCCGCATATGGTAGCCGGATGCACTTCCAGGGAGAGGTCTTCTAATACCTTCTTCTTGCCAAATGATTTATGGATATGTTCAGCCCTGAGTACCATACTATTTCGGGTTGGCGTTCAGAAATTCATGAATTGCTCTGCCGCCGGAAAGACCTTCCCTGCCCTCCATTGCCAGTTGGATCCTACTCGCCCACATGGTCTGGTGAGCCATGAGAAATGCCTTAGGGAGGATCTTTGAAAATCCGGGAATAAAGCCCACTAGCCTCCCTGCCACGCGATTTACTTTTTGTTCCTTTTCCAGGATCAGCCCACCATCCAGCTTCAGGGTCACCCCCGGGTCGGGAAAGAAGAGTTCAGTATCAGAGAGCAGGCACCCATCCTTTTTTTCCCCGTTCCACCAGATCCATTGGCTCTGTTTATTTACCCTGAGTTCGATCCAAACCGCCCAATCATCTCCGGAGAACATATGTCCCCATCTCAGTTCCCGCAAAGGGATCTCCCAGGTGGAGAAGGTGGTGCTGATCACCTCTGCATAGCCTTCCCCCTCAAGCGTAGCGTCTCCTGTGATGAGGCTAACTTTGGAACGCGGTTGCCAGCATTGCCAGTCCAGGACCTGATTTCCGGATTCGTATAAACGGGCATTTAATGGGTCGGCCACTGCCTCCCAGACTCCCGCAATCTTAAATCGCTTATCGGTCCATGTGATATGGGTCCCTTCCCTTTCAGGAAGTCTTCCCCGGGTAAATCGATATCGTTTGGATACTCCGGAATCAGGTTTGTACCACAACAGGTTTGTGTAGGGTATCACGCCTCCCCTCCATGCCAGTTCTGCCGCGTAGACGATCAGGATACTACCGTCTTCCCCAATAAAGTCGAGGACCCATTTTGTGATC
>NZ_JBFGBM010000246.1:0-2905 GCF_041567615.1 Muriicola sp. | reverse complement strand
CCACGGATCTCAACGGATTCTACCTCCTCGAGGTCGAATCAGAAGTGATCCTGACCCTCGTCTTTACCCATCTCGGCCATGAGCGAATCGAACTCAGGGACCTGATCCTGACCTCCAACCAGGTTTTCGCTTTTAACCCGGTAATGAAAACAGACGCCATTCAAATAGACAGTGTGGAGGTCACAGCCAGGGACACCAGGGCCATTTTCGGAATCACCAACCTCTCCCCGGAAGTGGTGCAGCAGATCCCCGGAGCAAATGCAGGGGTTGAAAATCTATTGAAGCTTTTACCCGGGGTTTTTGCCAATAATGAACTCAGTACCCAGTACGGCGTCCGGGGCGGAAATTATGATGAAAACCTGGTTTATGTCAACGGGATTGAGGTGTACAGGCCACAACTGCTGCGATCCGGCCAGCAAGAGGGCTTTAGCTATGTCAACCCCAGTATGGTGGAGAGGCTTTATTTTTCTCCCGGAGGCTTCCAGGCGCGGTACGGGGATAAATTGTCCTCTGTCCTGGACATCACCTACAAGACGCCCACCCGATTTGCCCTTCAGGCTGAGGCCAGCCTTCTCGGCTTTGGCACTACCCTGGAAACCCGATCTGAGGACAGGAAGTTCAGCGCCCTGATGGGATTCCGTTACAGGGATAACAGCCTGCTCGTGAACAGTCAGCAGACAAGGTCTACTTTTAACCCCCTTTTCACGGACCTGCAGGGCGTACTCACCTACAGGTTCTCTTCTCGGTTTCACCTGAATTTCCTAGGGTATCTCGGCCTGAACAGGTACAGGAACCAACCCGTTTCCAGGCAGACGAATTTCGGGACCCTGGCCAATCCGCGGGCCCTGCAGGTGTTTTACCTGGGAAGGGAAGAGAATTCCTTTTCCTCAGGGATGGGTGCGATCAAGGCCGACCTCTTCCCTGACGAGTCCCTGTCTCTGAGTTTCTACGCGGCCATCAACCATTCTCTGGAAGAAGAGTATTCGGATGTGGTCGCCCAGTACGAACTTGGAGAAATAGAGACCAACCTGGGCAGCAATTCGCTGGGGGAAATTACTTCCTCCAGGGGAATAGGCTCCCAGTATAACCGCGCTCGCAATGATCTGGACGCCCTCATCCTTACCTGGGCCCACCGGGGCAATCTGCGCAATGGCAGCGGCCGGCTTTCCTGGGGATTGAAATACACCTACGAGGACGTGAGGGACCAGATCAGGGAATCAGAATTTATTGATTCGGCAGGTTTTTTCATAAGGCCCCCCAGGGAGGAATTCATCAACAATCAACCGGAAGAACCCTTTATGGCTCCCCTGGTGGCCTATACCGCGGTCAGCGCCCGCAACTTTACCCAGACCAGCCGAATACAGGGTTTTATCGAATATACAGACCGGCTGATGGTGGGAAAGCACAGCCTCAACTATTCTTTAGGGGTCAGATCTCATTACTGGGTCCTGCAGGGACAGGACGTTGAAAGGAGGGCACAGACAGCAATGAGTCCACGTGCTCAATTCTCCTTCAGACCGGATTGGGAGAAGGACGTCATTTTCAAACTATCCTCCGGGATCTACCAGCAACCCCCATTTTACCGGGAATTGAGGAATTCGGAAGGAACTATCGTTTCGGACGTGAAAGCACAGAAGTCGGCTCACCTCCTTCTGGGAGCCGAGCACAGTTTCAGGATCTGGGGACGGCCCTTTAACCTGCAGACAGAGGTCTATTACAAGGACCTGTGGGATGTGAATACCTACACCCTTGAAGACGTACGCATCCGCTATGTGGCCAATAACGATGCCGAGGCCTACGCCTATGGGGCAGACCTTCGGCTGTACGGGGCATTCATACCGGGGACGGAGTCATGGATCAGTCTGGGGTATTTGAAAACCATGGAGAACTGGGATGACAGGGGTGATATCTCGAGACCGACAGACCAGCGATTCAAAGCAGCCCTTCTATGGCAGGATTACGTGCCCGACCTCCCCCAACTGAGGATGTACCTCAACCTGGTTTACAGCACAGGTGTTCCCGGTGGGTCGCCCAGTTATGCAGATCCTTATGTTTTCCAAAACAGGCTGAGGGATTACAAACGGGCCGATTTGGGAATTTCTCATATTTTTGTAGACGAAAACACCTCCCTCAGGGAGGGACATTGGCTGAAGAATTGCAAAGAGTTACAGGTTGGTCTGGAGATCTTTAACCTGTTCAACAACCAGAATTCCATCACCAATACCTGGGTCAGGGATGTGGACAGCAAAAATGAATTTGCCGTGCCCAACTTTATGACCTCCAGGATCCTGAATGTTAAACTTAGAATGCGGTTTTAAAGTATGGATATTTTAAAAAGGCTCTTACTCGTCTCCTTACTGTTTCAGGGGTTCCTCCTCTGCGGACAAAAGAATATTTATGAGAGTGCCAGGTTTGAGGATCTGAGCTCTGACCACAAAATTCTGGCTATCATCCCTTTTTTTACCAATCTCGAGCTCAAGGAAAACGTGAATGGAACAGACCTTAAAAAACTGGAAGAAAGGGAGGGATATGCCGTACAGGACGCGCTGGAAACCTATTTCGGGAGGGGGAAGAAAAGGAAGAAGTTCTCCGTGGATTTTCAGAATACCGAAAACACCAATGCCATCCTCTCACAGAATGACATCACCTATTCCAATATAGACACCTACACGATCAAACAGCTCAGTGAGATCCTGAATGTAGACGGAATAGTAAGCGGAAATATGGATCTGAATATACTGCTTTCCGAAGGTATCCCATCTGATTTCAGTTTTATCGACTACCTGCTGGGCGATGCCAATTACGGTCGTATCGGTATCAAGGTCAGTGATGGAAGGACCGGGAAACTGCTCTGGAAGTACGAAAAGGAGATCAACAAGAAATCAGGCAGGAATACCACCGACCT
>NZ_JBFGBM010000245.1:0-3004 GCF_041567615.1 Muriicola sp. | reverse complement strand
TACCGGAATCACTTTGTGCTAAATCTGAATATTTCCCTTTGTGTGGGTACGGAAGATGCCGTTACCGAGGTTCTCGGAGGTTCTTACCTTAAATATTAATGAACCCTATCGAGGCATTAGAACCACGAACGGAATGATCATCTCCTCCAGGGAGACGCCCCCGTGCTGGTAGGTATTCCTGTAATAACTCACGTAGTGGTTGTAGTTATTGGGATAGGCAAAGAAGAGGTCGTTCCTGGCAAAGATAAAAGAGCTGCTCATGGTGATGCTGGGGAGGAAGATCTCCGAAGGGTCCTTTGCTTCAAGCACGTCTTTGGCCTCGTATGAAAGGCTCCTGCCGGTCTTGTACCTCAGGTTGAGACTGGTGTCCCGATCGCCTATGACCTTAGAAGGCTGCTTTACATTGATGGTGCCGTGGTCTGTGGTGATGATCAGTTTCATCCCCAGGCTACGCGCCTTTTGGATGATCTCCAGCAAGGGCGAATTCTTGAACCAGCTCTGGGTGAGGGAACGGTAGGCCTTGTCGTTGGAGGCCAGCTCCTTGATCACGTCCATCTCTGTCTTGGCATGGGAAAGCATGTCGACAAAATTGTAGACGATGACCGTGAGGTCATTTTTCTTCTGGCTGTTGAAGTTCTGGACCAGTTGCTTGCCCTGTTTCAAGCTACTGATCTTAAAATACTCCCATTCCAGGTTCAGCCCCAGGCGTTTTAACTGGGCTTCCAGGAATTTGTCTTCGAACAGGTTCTTGCCGCCCTCATCCGTGTCATTCTTCCACCACTGGGGGTATTTCTTTTCCATATCCAGGGGCATCAGACCTGAGAAAATGGCATTTCTGGCGTATTGGGTGGCCGTGGGCAGGATGCTGTAATAGGGTTGTTCCTTCACTTTTTTATAGAAAGGGGAGAGCACATCCTCAAAGGACACCCACTGGTCGTACCTCAGGTTGTCAATGACCACCAGCAGGGTCTGCTGCCCTTCCAGTTCGGGTTTTACCCATTCCCGGAACAGGGTGTGAGACATCACGGGGCCTTCCCCCTTGCCAAACCAGTCGGGGTAGTGGCGGTCTACAAATTTGCCGAACTGGTTGTTTGCCTCAATCTTCTGGGATTCCAGGATCTCAAACATTCCGGAATCCTCTATCTCTTCAAGCCGCAGCTCCCAGGAGATCAGTTTCCGGTAGAGGTCGGCCCACTCCTCAAAGGTGTTCACCATAGACAGGTCCATGGAGATCTTCCTGAATTCCTGCTGGTAATTAGAAGTCGTTTTTTCCGAGATAAGACGGGAATGCTCCAGGGTCTTTTTGAGGGAGAGCAGGATCTGGTTAGGGTTGACCGGTTTTATCAGGTAATCGGCGATCTTGGAGCCTATGGCCTCTTCCATAATGGTTTCCTCCTCGCTCCGGGTAATCATGACCACGGGCAGGGCAGGTTTCCTGTTCTTTATTTCGTTCAATGTATCGAGTCCTGACAGGCCCGGCATATTCTCATCCAGGAAGACAATGTCGAACTGGTTGTCGTCCAGTTCTTCCAGGGCATCCTGACCGCTTTTGCAGGTAACTACCCGGTATTTTTTCTCTTCGAGGAACAGGATATGGGGTTTCAGCATATCGATCTCGTCATCCACCCAAAGTATTGTAATCGTGCTCATTTAGCGTATCTTTACCCCTTAAATTGCAGAAAATTGGCCACCACCAGGAAGCTGAAGTTATTTAACGATCCAATTTACGGATTTATTAGAATTCCCTCCAACAGGCTTTTCAATCTCATTTCCCATCCTTATTTCCAGCGCCTGCGAAGGATCTCCCAGATGGGCATGTCTTATCTGGTCTTTCCCGGGGCTCATCACACGCGTTTTCATCACGCCCTGGGCAGCATGCACCTGATGCAACAGGCTATTCAGGTGCTGAGATACAAGAAGGTAGAGATCACTGAAAAGGAGTCCGACGGTCTCCTGAGCGCCATCTTGCTGCACGATATAGGACACGGGCCCTTTTCCCATGCCATGGAACACAGCCTGGTAGACGGCATCTCCCATGAGGAACTGTCCCTCCGGTTTATGCAGCACCTCAATGAAGAGTTCAAGGGTGAATTGTCCTGCGCTATCGAGATCTTTAAGGGGACCTATCCCAAGAAATTCCTCAACCAGCTGGTTTCCAGCCAGCTCGATATGGACCGCCTCGATTACCTGAAGCGCGATAGCTTCTACACGGGGGTTGCCGAGGGCAATATCAATGCAGAGCGCCTGATCACCATGCTCAACGTAGTAGACGGGTCATTGGTGATCGAGGAGAAAGGCATCTATTCTGTCGAAAAGTTCCTGATGGCGAGGCGATTTATGTACTGGCAGGTATATCTGCACAAGACGGGGATCGTGGCAGAGCAATTGCTCATCAGGGTTCTCAGGCGGGCCAGGGAATTGAGTTCGGGAGGCATCGACCTGCCGGGAAGCGCAGCCTTGAAGTATTTCCTGGTGAACCGGGTCAGCAGGGAAACCTTTAACAAGGATATGTTGCAGCGCTTTTCATCCCTGGACGATGTAGATGTATTGTCGGCTTTAAAGGCCTGGCAGCATCACGCCGATTTCGTCCTCTCCGAACTCAGCAAGATGATCCTCAACCGGGAACTTTTAAAGGTGAAGGTGAAGGACAAACCCATAGGAGATAAAAAAATGGCCAGGATGAGGGAAGATCTAACAGAAGACCTGGGTCTCAATGCCGGGGAGGCCGACTATTTTATTTTCTCAGGCACTATTGAAAACCGGGCCTACAACCATGAAAAGGAGAACATACACATCCTGATGGGAAACTCCCGTACCGTCGATGTGGCAAAGGCCTCAGACCATCTCAATCTGGACGCCCTCTCCAAAACTGTGACCAAGCATTATATCTGTTATCCCAAGAAGGGCGTTTCGTAATTTTTCTTACTTTTGTGCGATCAAATCCCTAGACCTAAAAGTTAGCTTTTGAAATTCACAGCAAGTCAGATAGCAGGCATCCTTGAAG
>NZ_JBFGBM010000244.1:0-3031 GCF_041567615.1 Muriicola sp. | reverse complement strand
CTATAGGAATCCGCAGCGTCATCGTCTCCGGTGGCGATATAGATGATATTGGAATTGTTGGGATCAACCGCAATGCTGGAGACCCCGATCTGGGGAAAATCGTCAAAGAGGTTGGTCCAGGTAAGACCGGCATCCGTGGTCTTCCAAATCCCCCCGGCAGGTGCCCCTACGTACCAGGTATTAGGATCATTAGGGTCTACCTCTATGGCATTTGTCCTGCCAGTCCCCGGTAATCTTCCGGAGAAAATTCCGACCTGTTGGGGTCCGACAGAGATCCACGCGCTGGTGGGATTGATCTTCATCCCCATGCCGCTCTGTTTGTTCTCCCAGGCCCGCCAGAGTTCTTTGGGGGTGGGCAGGTAGCCCTGGGGGTCTACGAAATGCATCCAGTAGTTCTCCCACCGTTTATAGGGTTTGAATCCGCTCCCTTTGGCGCTGATGTCCTTGTCCTTCCAGTATTCCTCAAAAGCTTCGCTGATCTCGTAAATGGAGCGGGGTTTATCCGGGGAAAGCGACTTGAGCTGTTCACCGTCAGGACCGGCCAGCCAGGGGGCGTTCTGGTTGAACTGGGCATGGGAGTGGACGCCCGCCAAAAGGCAGAGCATGAGTAATTTTCTTATCATGTAATTTTTTTGACTAATATCCCGAAAATCTCCCTTTTTTTCAATTTTATTTGTTGAGTGAACTCTTTTTATGGGAAATTCTGAAACAGGGCTTCACAATATAGTCAATTGATGTCTTTTCTTACCCGGGTTTCACTTTTCTTTAGTACTAAAAAAAGTACCTTTGCCGGAGTCCGTTTTTCTATGAGATACCTGATCACCCTTGTTGTAATCCTTGTCCTTTGCCCAGTGATGGCGCAGGAAACATTACCGCCTCCGGGTAAACAGAAGGATTCCGCCCAGTACAGGAAACAGAATATAAGGCAGAGCCTGGCAAAGGGTATATCGGAACCTGTCAACAAGATCGAGGAGTACAAGATCATCTCCTATACCAGGGATACCACTTTCCTCGATACCACCCTGACCATCCAGAAAGAATACACGTATAATTATCTCAGGCGGGACGATTTTGAGCTCATGCCCTTTGCCAATGTGGGACAGCCGTACAACAGTCTTGGGGTTGATCTCACCAGACCAAATCTCTATCCTAAATCAGGGGCCCGGGCCAGGCATTTTAATTATCTGGAAAAAGAGGATATCACTTATTACAATGTGCCTACGCCCATGACCGACCTGTTTTTTAAGACCACCTTGGAACAGGGGCAGTTACTCGATGCGATGATCACCTTCAATACTTCTCCCAGGTTCAACTTCTCCATTGCCTATAAAGGTTTCAGATCCCTGGGTAAATACCAGTTCAATCAGGTGGAATCAGGAAATTTTCGCACCACGGCAAACTATCAATCGAAGAATAACCAATATACCCTCCGGGCCCATATTGCCGGCCAGGATATTCTTGGGGAGGAGAACGGCGGACTCATCGTTAAGGAGTTACAGTTCGAATCTGAGGACCCCGAATTCAGGGACCGATCCAGGATAGACGTATTCTTCACGGACGCCCGGAACAAAGTGTTGGGGAAGCGATATTTTCTCGACCATCGGTATGTTCTGACCCGGAAAAAGGATTCGGTGTCTGATTCCTCTTTGGGCATAGGTCATGAGTTTACGTATGAAACAAAGTATTATCAGTTTCAGCAGGATGCCCAGAACAAATACTTTGGAGAGGATCTCTTTAGCCCTATTGACGATAAGGCCTATTTAAAGACCTTTTTTAACAGTGTGAGTCTGGATTATTCCAACAGATTCCTGGGTACGGTCAAAGGCTATGTGAATTGGTTTCAGTACGATTATTTCTTTGACAGCCTCCTGATCACGGAGGAGGGTACCATCCCTAACCAGCTCAAGGGAAATGAGATCGCTGTCGGGGGCAGCTATAAGAAACGGATCGGACCGTTTTCCCTGGATGGAAACCTGGCCTACGGGATTACGGGGGAACTGACGAACTATATCTTTGACGCCTCGGCAAAGCTGAAGCTCAATGAGGAAAACGAGGTCAGTTTTAGCGCCCACGCCTCCTCCCGCAAACCCAACTTCAATTTCCTCTTGTACCAGTCGGATTACGCGAATTACAATTGGTACAATGCGGAAACTTTTGAGGATGAAAATGTCCAGAGGCTACAATTCGACCTTAATTCTCAGGTATGGGGAGATCTCACCGCCCAGTATACCGTCACGGATAACTACACCTATTTCTCGTCCAATGCGAATGCCGCCCAAGTGGCAGAAGGGGAGGCCAATGCCTTTGTCACGCCCAAGCAGGAAGGAAATTCGGTAAATCTTCTCAAGGTAAAATACCGGAAAGAATTCAGGCTGGGGAAGTGGGCTCTGAACAATACGGTCATGTACCAGAATGTCACACAGGACAGTCAGGTGCTGAACCTGCCACAGCTGGTCACCCGTAATACCATCTATTTTTCAAGCGATGTCTTTAAAAAGGCCATGTTCCTTCAGACTGGGGTAACCTTTAAGTACTTTACAGCCTATAATATGGATGCCTACAACCCGCTGTTGGGGGAATTCTATGTGCAGAATCAGGAAGAGCTGGGAGGGTTTCCGCTTCTCGACTTCTTTATCAACGCCAGGGTGAGACAGACACGAATCTATTTGAAGGCCGAGCACTTCAATTCCTCATTTACGGGTAATACGTTTTATGCAGCTCCCGGCTATCCCTATCGCGATTTTGTCATCCGGTTTGGGCTGGTCTGGAATTTCTTTTCCTGATTGTGTAAAGATTGCATAAAATATTTTTCCAAAATCACATCTCATAATCAGGGGTTTAGAAAGGGATTTTTCTGATAAAAAAATTTTTCCGGCAAGGAGTTGTGCAACCGAAAAAAGGGTTCTATATTTGCACCCGCTTAACGAGAGATCGTTGTGCGCAACAGAGTAAGAAGATAAGTTCATTGATATATTGGTAGACAGCGAATTAAGCCATTTGATGGTGTTTAGGCATCAGATAATGGATTGAT
>NZ_JBFGBM010000243.1:0-3056 GCF_041567615.1 Muriicola sp. | reverse complement strand
GGGGCGAGGTATGAGAAGCACCTCGACCAGTTCGACAGTCGGACAAACCGCATGATCACCCTCGTCATTTATTTAAACGAGGGATGGCAGAAAGGAGACGGTGGAGAACTGGAGATCTTCCTTAAAAACGGGGAAACCGTGATTGTTGAACCCCTCGATGCCCGTTGTGTAATGTTCAAAAGTGCCGAGGTACCCCACCGGGTACTGGAATCCCACAAGAACAGGAAAAGCCTTACCGGCTGGTTGTTGCACCAGCCAGCCGGGCTGGGACAGCTTTTCGGGTAACGCATAGAACTGAAGAATGCTGGTTGGAGGTTGTGCCCCCAAGCTCACCAGGGCAGGTTCAGCTTTTTAACTTCTGATTCATAGAAATTCTCCAGATCCATCTTCAGGCGATCCGGGAGGTGAACGTTTGCATCCTCCACGTTTTTGCGCAATTGAGCAGTACTGATACTACCCGGGATGACCGTAGATACGGCATCATAGGCAAGGCAGAATGAAAGAGCCGTCTGAGAAAGGTCCCGGTCTTTCCCGATCAGTTCATTCAACTGGCTGACAAGCCTGGCCCTGGTCGCGATATCCTCCCGGGACCAGCGTTCTCTGATGCCTTGAAAGGTGCTGTTTGCATCGTATTTGCCGGTGAGCCAGCCGGAATCCAGGGGGATCTTAACAATGATCCCCATTTCTTTTTCTTTGGCGATTTCAAAGGCCCGGGCCGTATCCTGGTGCAGGATATTGAAGAAGGCCTCCACCACTTCTCCACCCGTGGTCTCCATAAAGAGCTTCATTTCCTCGTAGGTATCGAGGGAGGCCCCATAGGCCCGTATCTTGCCTTCCTCCTTCAATTTTTCGAGGATCTCGTAATGCTCGCTCTGCCGGCCGTCAAGGATCGCATGAGGCGGATTGTGCAGGATGAGGGAATCTACGTACTCCGTCCTCAGCCGCCTCAGGCTCCCCTCCAGGGATTCGCGGATATAGCCCGCATCGTAGTTTAAGGAACCGAAATCGGTATGCCCGAATTTGGTGTTGATGACTACCTGGCTGCGGTCTGTTTTTTCAAGTGCTTTTCCCAATCGTTCCTCGCTGCTGCCCAGGCCGTAATTGGGTGCCGTGTCAAAAAAATTAACCCCCAGCTCAAGGGCCTCCCGGACCAATTCTATGGACTCCTTATCGCTCAGGTCCTTCCAACCGGAATTACTTCCCAATTGCCAGGTACCCATCCCGATCTCGGAGACTGCGGGCGACTGCCCTGTCAATTTTCTGTACTTCATATCACTTTAAATTAGTCTAATCGTGATGCTTTTTCCATCCTATTCCTTCCGCTTCACTCCAGGATTCAGAGAGGTTTAAAATTAGGTAAATCAAGCTGAACTGGGCTTGATGACCATAGCATCATGTTCAACCGACGGTAATTGGATCGGACAGGGTCTATACGCCTGTATGACAAAGGTCATAATTAGAATAAAAAAATTGATACAAAACGCTCAATATCAGCATGTCTACATGACAGAAATCATTGTACCGATCTATAAATAATAGTAATATGTTCTAACCTGACCGTATACTGCGGGAAGGGATCAAATCGAGAAATCTAACACCGTTCGTCATGAAAAAAATACTGTCATTAGGGCTGCTGGGGTTGTTCCTCCTCGCTCCCGTCCAGGCTGAAACCCAGATCCTGAAAAAGATCGGGAAAAAAATAAAGAACAAATCCGAGCAAAGGCTCGATCGGAAGATAGACAAGACCATTGACAAAGGCCTGGACAAGGTCGAGGAAGGTATGGAAGGCAAAGAGGGTGACAGCATTCCGAAGGGGGACAAAGATGCAAACCAAAAGCCAGCCGATACCGATAATACCGTAAAACTTTGGTCTAAATACGACTTTGTGCCCGGAGAGGTGGTCATCTTTGAGGACGATCTCCAGGGAGAACGGAACGGGGAATTCCCTTCCCAGTGGGACCTGAAGAAAGGTAATGTGGAAATGGCCCGGCTGGGCGATGAGATGGTCATCAACTTTCCGGACACCGAATGGGCCGATATTGTTCCCATGATGAAAGAAAAAGGGGATTACCTGCCGGACGTATTCACCCTGGAATTCGACGCCTATTACAGTGAGTTCTGTACGTCATATAAGATAGCCTTCTACGACGCGGTCAACCAGAAGAATACCACAAGATTACCCGATATCTCCATAAAACCCAATCAAATCACCCAACAGTTCTCCGGTGTTACGGACTTTAAAGGAGATGAAAATTACCCCTATTGGAAGCGTGTAGCGATATCCTTCAATGTGCGGGCCTTAAAGATCTATTTAGGGGAACAGCGCATCGCCAACATCCCCAATTTCAGGCATAATCCTACCGGGATCACCATTTCCTCCAGGCAGTGTCACGAAAATCAATTCGCCGCCATCAGGAATATCCGTATCGCCACGGGCGACCTGGAATTGTATGACAAGATGATCACCGACGGGAAGATCGTCACCAATGGGATCAGGTTCGATTCCGGCAAGGCTACCCTGAAACCCGAATCCATGGGGGTTATCAATGAGATCGTGAAACTGATGCAACAATACCCGGAGATCCGCTTCAGCGTGGAAGGTCACACAGACAGCGATGGGGATGCCCAGTTCAACAAGAACCTCTCGGAGCAACGGGCCAATACTGTACTAAATACCCTGGTAGACCAGGGCATTGGGCGAGACCGGCTGGTCGCCAAAGGCTTTGGGGAGGAAGTCCCCGTGGCAGACAACAACAGCCCGGAAGGCAAGGCCAATAACCGAAGGGTGGAGTTTGTGAAGATGTAAGGGCGTCATAAACTACTTTGGAATTCCAGGAATTAGTGAAGCTGAAGTGGTTGAAGTTGTGTAAGAGATCAATAAAAAATATAAAACATGAAAAATGCAATACTAATCCTACTGGCGTCTATAGTTGTTATTTCAAGTCGGACTTATGCCCAGGATATCAATTTAATTTTCAATAACAATTTGACTTTGAATGAAGATTTAAGCAAACACACAAAAGCTATAGACGGGCTTATGGCCTCTTATGGTAAAG
>NZ_JBFGBM010000242.1:0-3067 GCF_041567615.1 Muriicola sp. | reverse complement strand
TTCGGTCATGGCTTCCTTTAACAGTATGTCCGGACATTTTATGCATGCCCACGAATACTGGATTTCGGATGTTTTGAAAGGTGAACTGGGGTTTGACGGGATCATGGTATCCGACTGGAAGGCGTATTCCCGATTTGGAGAAAACGAGATCATTAATGCCGGTATTGACGTGGTCATGGCCGTGGACGGTGACCTTCAAATGTTTCACGATGGGCTCAAAGCAGGCGTTGAAAGCGGAGAGGTACCTATGGAACGGATCGATGATGCCGTAAGACGGATCCTAACCCAAAAATTCAGGCTTGGGGTCTTTGAAAACCCCTTTCCGGATGCCTCTTTGATCCCTCAGATAGGTATTCAGGCTCACCGGGATGTGGCACGGCAGGCAGTGAGAGAATCCCTGGTTCTGCTTAAAAACAAGGAGCATATCCTGCCCCTGGACAAGAACATACCCAAAATAGTGGTCGTAGGAGAACACGGGGATAATACCGGATTGCAATCCGGGGGCTGGTCGATCAACTGGCAGGGATCCTTAGAGAGTTATGCAGGCTCCACATCCATCCTTCAGGGGATCGAGAAGTTGGCTGAAGGTGAGGTCCTTTACGACAAAGATGCTACAGGGGCCCACAAAGACGCCGATGTAGCCATCATAGTGGTCGGTGAAACCCCCTATGCGGAATTATTTGGCGATATTGGCGGCGAGATAGACGCCTATCAACTGACCCTTACCGAAGAGCATCAGAATTACATCAACACCTATGTGAACCTTGGGGTAAAGGTGGTCACCCTGTTTATCTCGGGCCGCCCTTTGGTGACGACTGATCAAATAAACAAATCGGAAGCCTTTGTGGCTGCCTGGTTACCGGGGTCTGAAGGGGATGGAATTGCGGAGGTCCTTTTCGGGGAATTCGACTTTAAAGGTACGTTGCCACATGCATGGCCCGCTTCTGAAGAGGATTATAAAGGGAAATACGGACCCAATTTCTGGGATGACTCTGTGAAACCCTTGTTTCCCTTTGGATTTGGGTTGAATTACAGGGACGAGACGTCAGAAAATGACACCACAACGGGAAAATGAAGACAATGAAATGTTCAATCAAATTATTAATCGCTGTTTTTGCACTGATCTCAGGCACGGCCTGTAAAGAAACCCCTGAGAAAACAGAGACTAAACAATCGCAAATATCAAAAAACATGAATGCAAAGGACATTCTTGGAAACCCTGAGTATCTGGCTATTTCCTATGGGGGGTATCGGACAAAGACGAGGGATAACCAACCCACTCTTAATGAACTCAAAGATGATATGAGGATCCTGCATGCCATGGGGATTCGGATCGTCCGCACCTATAATGTGCATCTTGCGCAGGCGTCCAACCTGTTGAAGGCCATTCGGGAATTGAAGGAATCCGACCCTTCCTTTGAGATGTATGTGATGCTGGGGGCCTGGATCGACTGCAAGAATGCCTGGACCGGCAAAGAACCAGATCACAACGCCGAAAGTGCCAGGAATGCAAAGGAGATTGCCACGGCTGTTGAACTGGTCAATCAATATCCTGACATCGTGAAGGTACTCGCCGTGGGAAATGAGGCGATGGTGAGATGGGCTGCGAGTTATTACGTTCAACCCTCTGTTATCCTAAAATGGGTGAACCACCTGCAGGAACTCAAGAAATCCGGGAAACTCCCGAAAGATCTCTGGATTACCAGTTCCGATGATTTTGCCTCATGGGGTGGAGGAGATGAGAGCTACCATACGGAAGACCTTGCAAAATTGATCAAGGCAGTCGACTATATCTCCATGCATACCTATCCCTATCACAACTCTCATTACAACCCCGAATTCTGGAAGGTGCCAGAGGAGGAGGCTGAATCGTCAGACCTGGAGAAAATAGATGCAGCCATGGCTAGAGCCCTGGAATTCGCACAGAAACAATACAGGGCCGTCGAGGCACATATGAAAAGCCTTGGTGTGGATAAGCCTGTCCACATAGGAGAAACCGGATGGGCCAGCATTTCGGATGGGCACTACGGGCCTAAGGGATCCAGGGCTACTGATGAATACAAGGAGGCGAAGTACTACCACTTGATGCGGGAATGGACCAATGCTGAAGGAATCTCATGTTTTTATTTCGAAGCTTTTGACGAACCCTGGAAAGATGCTCATAATCCGAAGGGTTCTGAAAACCATTTTGGATTGTTCACGGTTGAGGGCAAGGCTAAATACGCCTTATGGAATCTGGTGGATAAAGGCATTTTCGATGGGCTTACACGCAACGGAAATACGATCACTAAGACATTTGACGGGGATCAGGATGCAGTGATGCAGGAAGTCCTTGTTCCTCCTATGGTGGGAGAGTGAATCTCGCAGGAAGGTCAGTGGCCTGTCGTGCGGCACGGTAATAGAAATACCAGTACAATGAAAAAGTTAAACTCAATTCAAATTATCTTGATTATCAGCTTGATCGCAGGGGGTTGTTCGGTAGAACAGAAATTGGAGGTGCAAGTTTTTGAGACTTCTGCCGGAGGAAATAAAATGACTCCGGTCGCGGAATTCAATGTTTCGGATAACCTGCCGGTAATTCAGATCATCCCTGATCAGGAATATCAAAAAATCACGGGATTCGGAGGGTCGTTCACCGAGGCATCGGCGTCCCTGCTCAACGCCCTTGGACCAGAAAACAGGAAGAAGGTCATTGAAGCTTATTTTGGGGATGAAGGGGCAAAGTATTCCCTGACCAGGACCCATATGAATTCATGTGATTTCTCCCTGAATAATTATTCCTACGCCTCTGTAGAAGGAGACCACGACTTGTTGTATTTCAGTATTGATGAGGACAAGGATGATATCATTCCTTTCATCAAAGAGGCCATGGAGGTCTCCTCTGAAGGGTTCAGGATCGTGGCTTCCCCCTGGACGGCCCCACCCTGGATGAAGGACAACAAGGACTGGCGAGGGGGTAAATTGCTGCCGGAGTACCGTGAGACATGGGCCTTGTTCTTCTCCAAATACCTCGAAGCCTACAAGGAGGAAGGGATCGATATATGGGCATTTACAGTAGAGAATGAAC
>NZ_JBFGBM010000241.1:0-3077 GCF_041567615.1 Muriicola sp. | reverse complement strand
GAGATGCCGTTGTAGCCAATGAGAACGGCGATGCATCTCTGACCAAAGGAGAGACCCTGTTACTGCCCGCCTGTTCGGGGAAAATCGAAATCCGTTCAACGGGTTGTGAATTGCTGGAAGTAACCGTCTGAAAGTTGCGGGGCATATTTCTCAATACCATTCTTAAAGTTTACTTTTGTTGAAAATATTTTAAGAGATGGCAAATATTCGCGACTTAAAGAAAGACATCAACTACGTCTTGGGCGATATCATTGAAGCGGTTTACATCTTCGAAGAGTCGAACAATACACCCGGCTCCAAAGAGGGTAATGAGATTATAGATAAAGCCATTGCCACCTTCGATGACCTGATAGCAAAGGTGAATCAGAAGAATGTGGAAAACAGGAAGGCTCACCTGAAGGCAGTTCGGCAAGAACTGGAAAAGGAAGCCACCAGCCTGGTCAACAAACTGAACAAAATGGGCTAGCCCCTAAGGCTGTTCCGCACGGCGTTCCTCCAATAGTCTCTTAAGTGCCTTGCCGTATTTGCCATGGGCTACCTGAGGTTCCAGGGAATTGTAAAGGGAATCCAGAAATTTGCTGTTGGCATCCGACACTTCGGATATAGCAATAAAAGGGGCGATATGAGACCCTGTATGACCCATGGCGTAATTCAGGGCATAGAGATAACTCCTCCTGATACTTCTTTGATTCGCCTTTTGCAGGGAATCCAGGGCGGCCGGGTCATTCAATATCTCGGGATTATTCGCAGCTTTGAGTTGCTCCAGGTTTTCCGTATTGAACCGGGTCATGACCTCACGGTATTCTTCCAGTTCTTTTTGAGTCGATGACCCCTCTATGACTGCCTTGCTGTCAAAAGCATTCCAAACGGTTTTAATTGTGATCTTGCCCGGTTCTCCGAAAAAGGTGATCCGATCATTTACCTCATTCTGGTCTTCCTTCCTCAGGTACAGGTAGAAGATCTCCGGGCTCTCCAAAGAGGTCGTAAATTGAAAATCACCATTACCCCTCAAAGCGATGGAATCCAGGGTCACCAGGGTGGAATCGTCTACCTTTTGTAGGTATATGGTCCCTTTTTTAAGCCCCTTAACCGTTCCGCTGACTTCCATGGTTGACGACTTGTCACCGGAACAAGCAGCGATCAGGAGGGTAGTAATGAGGAATGTCTTGAGATATTTCATGCCTGAGAATTTTGGCCCAAATATCTGTAAAGTTTACGGAATTTTAAACATGTGAAGCAACTTCCATCAGAAGAGCACAGATATAAGCTCCTGCCGTTCCTATCACATATCCCAGCACGGCGAGCAGGATCCCCACTGAGGTCAGGGAAGGGTGGAATTCAGCCGCCACCACCGGAGCTGAGGCAGCCCCTCCCACATTGGCCTGACTCCCGACGGCAAGGAAGAAAAAAGGAGCTTTGATGAGCTTGGCCACCAGGATGAGGAGTCCGGCATGGATGGAGATCCAAATGAGACCTATCAGGATAAGGCCGGGGTTCTCGAGCACCTTGCCCAGGTCCATTTTCATTCCGATGGTAGCCACCAGGATGTAGATGAAAAGTCCACCTATCTTACTGGCTCCCGCACCCTCATAGGTCTTTGCCCTGGTAAAGGATAACAGGATCCCCACGGCTGTGGCGAAGACAACCATCCACAGGAATTCCGACCCAAGGGAAGAGAGCGCCTTCTCTTTGTTGCGGATGATCTCGAAATTCGACTGCAGGAAATCCGTAAAGTGGAAGCCAAGGAAGTGAGCGATGCCCACCCCAGTAAACGCCAGGCAGGTAAGGATGATATAATCCCTTAGCGTAGGGATGCGCGCGATCTTGGCCGTATAGGCAGAAACTTTGGCTTTCAGGTCGTCGATGGAACTCGTATCGGCTTTCAGCCATCGGTCTATGCGTTCCGTTTTACCCACCCCGAGCAAGATAAACGCCATCCAGATGTTGGCCACGACAATGTCTATGAGCACCATCCCTCCGAAATTGGCCGGGTTGTATTGGAAGACTTCCAGCATGGCAGCCTGGTTGGCACCACCCCCAATCCAGCTACCGGCGATGGTGGCAAGTCCCCGCCAGACGGCATCAAAACCTGCGCCGCCTACGGTTTCGGGGGAAAAGATGGAGACGATCAGGATAGCGATCGGGCCTCCGATGATGATCCCCAGGGTTCCTGTCAGGAACATGATCAGTGCTTTGGAACCCAGATTCAGAATGGCTTTGAGATCAATGCTCAATGTCATCAGGATCAGGGCTGCCGGGAGCAGGTAACGACTGGCGATATAGTACAGGTTGGAGGATTCTTCGGAGATCAGCCCCACACTGGTAAGCACTGCAGGCAGCATATAGCACATGAGCAGGGTGGGTACCACTTTGTAGAACTTATTCCAGAATCCCTTTTCGAGGGAAGAGGTGTAGAAAACAAAACCAAGGCAGAGGCAAAGAAGTCCGAGGATGACGGTGTCATCAGTTAGAGGAAAGTGATCCATAAACGAGTTTGTTCAGCTGTTGAGCCAAATATAAAAATATTTGACCGGGGGCCCCTTTTTCGCTCTCAGATATTGAGCCAGTAGGTGACCTTCAGGTTGATGGATCTAACCTTTGGGGCAAAGGTGTTGACGAAGTAGTTGTCGTTGTACACCAGGAACAGATCGGACAGGGGAGCGAATCGCCACTGCAGCCTTGAATTAATTCCCAGGTTGTCCCTTTGGTTGCTGTACTGTATAAGTGTAGACCAGAAGAGTGATTTGCTGAAGGTCAGGTCAAACCTCGGGCTTATCAACCAGATATCCGCACTGCCATAAGGTTCAGGTAGCTGTATCTGGTCATACCTGAAGTTCATGGAGACAACTGCTTTAGGCTGAAGGCGAAGGTTCATCCCTCCTTCGAGTGAAAAGATATCACCGTTAAAAAACCGGCCCATGGTGGGTTCTATGGAATATGAAAAAAGACGTCGCCTGTCTGATCGGTACTGAAAACTGACAGAGTTGTAATAATAGCCCTGCTCACCGGGCAGGGGTTGGGCGTCATCACTTCGGGTTGGGTCAAATTCGTCTAACAAATAGGTATACTCATGAGAG
>NZ_JBFGBM010000240.1:0-3203 GCF_041567615.1 Muriicola sp. | reverse complement strand
TTTCATCAATGGCCCTCCACTCGTTGTTCATATCGAGCAGGTTTACAAAGAAGTCGTTGCTCAGCGTTCCCGGCTTCTTGGTGAATACACCGTGGGCTGAACCGTCGTAGTTAGCGTTCAGACTTCTCATTCCTCCAACCAAGACAGTCATCTCAGGAGCAGTAAGGGTCAACAGTTGTGCCCTGTCTACCAGCATATCTTCCGTGGAAACAGATGATTTGATCTTGCGATAGTTCCTGAATCCATCTGCCATAGGCTCCAGAACGTCAAAGGCCTCTGCATCGGTCATTTCCGCTGTTGCATCTGTTCTACCCGGTGTGAAAGGTACTTTTATGTCCTGCCCACCATCCTTTGCGGCCTTTTCCACTGCGGCACATCCTCCGAGTACGATCAGGTCTGCCAGGGATACTTTTTTGTTTCCTTTCTGAGCTCCGTTGAAATCAGACTGGACCTTAGTAAGGGTGTCCAGAACTTTTCCGAGTTGAACCGGGTTGTTGACTTCCCAACCCACCTGAGGTTCGAGTCGTACTCTGGCGCCATTGGCCCCGCCGCGCATATCGGAACCTCTAAAGGTGGAAGCAGAAGCCCAGGCGGTTCTGACCAGGTCTGAAACCGACAGGCCTGCGGCCAGGATCGTCTTTTTCAGCCCTGTGATATCTTTCTCATCGATGAGTTCGTGATCCACTGCGGGAACCGGATCCTGCCATACGAGGTCCTCCTTGGGTACCTCAGGTCCCAGGTATCTCGCTTTGGGCCCCATATCCCTGTGGGTGAGTTTAAACCAGGCTTTCTGGTAGGCCTCCTTGAATTCCTCCGGATTCTCCAGGAAGTGGCGGGAGATCTTTTCGTAAGCAGGGTCCATCCTCAGGGAAAGGTCGGTCACCAGCATGAAGGGTGCGTGTTTCTTATCTGGGTCGTGGGCATCAGGCACAGTGCCTGCACCGGCTCCGTCCTTGGGCTGGAATTGCCATGCTCCGGCCGGACTCTTGGTGAGTTCCCACTCGTATTTGAATAAATTTTCCAGGTATTTGTGACTCCACCTGACGGGGGTGTCCGTCCAGGCTCCTTCGAGTCCGCTGGTAATGGTATCCGAACCTTTGCCACTCTTGAAATTGCTCTTCCATCCCAGGCTTTGCAACTCGATAGGTGCCCCGGCGGGTTCTGCCTCGAGGAATTCTGAATCCTTGGCAGCCCCGTGGGTTTTCCCAAAGGTGTGTCCCCCTGCGATCAGGGCGACCGTCTCGTAATCGTTCATAGCCATTCGGCCAAAGGTCTCACGGATATCGTGAGCGGCAGCTACCGGGTCTGGGTTCGCGTTCGGCCCTTCCGGGTTTACGTAGATAAGGCCCATGTGGGCAGCCCCCATTTGTCTTTCCAGTTCTCCCTTTTCATTGTAACGCTCCTTGTTGCCGAGCCATTCGGTCTCAGAACCCCAGTAGATATCCTCTTCGGGCTGATAGATGTCTTCCCGCCCCCCGGCAAAGCCATACATCGGGAGACCCATGGATTCATGGGCCACATTTCCGGCGAGGATAAGCAGGTCTGCCCAGGAGAGTTTTTTTCCGTATTTCTTTTTGATCGGCCACAGGAGTACCCTGGCTTTGTCGAGGTTCGCATTATCGGGCCAGCTGTTCAGGGGAGCGAAACGCTGGGCGCCTGTACCCCCACCGCCTCGTCCGTCTGAGATACGGTAAGTTCCGGCGGCATGCCAGGCCATACGGATAAAGAAAGGACCGTAGTGTCCATAGTCTGCAGGCCACCAGTCTTTGGAGTCTGTCATCAGGTCTGTAAGATCCTTTTTAACGGCCTTCAGATCCAGGCTTTTGAATTCCTCGGCGTAGTCGAAATCCTTTTCCATAGGATTGACGCGCTCCGAATGCTGCCTGAGGATGTTCAGGTTGAGAGAATTGGGCCACCAGTCACGGTTGGTTGTCCCGCCTCCGGCCACCTGCTGCAGGTCCCCGTTCAGGAAAGGGCACTTACTTTCATCATTCCCGCGGTAGGTTGAGCCGTTGGATGATCCCGTTCTGTCTTTTAAGTCTTCCATGGTGTCTTAATTAGGTTTATTATGAGCGTTCGATTCTAATTTTCAAGTCCTTCAAAGTTACCAAATGAAATCCTATGATCGGGGAGGTTAGTATCGATATAAACTATGGCTCATGTCGTTTTCCGATCCTCACTGCGGTATGAATCCTCAGGAGAATTCTTCCCTGAATCATTCAAATGAATTGAGATTATCTCTGTATCTTTTGAGGAGTTACAATTCCACCTTAGATCGATGGTATCGAGAACCTCTTCAAAGACCTATATAGCCCTTCTCAGGGGCATCAACGTGGGAGGGCACCACAAGGTGCCCATGGCCCAATTAAAAAAGGAAATGCAGGAGATGGGTTATACAGGGGTTATAACTATTTTGAATTCGGGAAATGTGATTTTCCTGTCTGACGAGCAAGATACGGCAAGTATTCAGGATCACATCTCCTCCCACCTGAAGGAGGTGTTCGATTTTGAGATCCCCACACAGGTTTTGGATGCCGAAATTCTTAAGGGTATATCCCAAACAGAGCCGTTTCGGGACGAAGAGCTGAACGAGAAGACCCGCTGTTACGTCACTTTTCTCGGCAATGCGATCAAAGAGCAAATGGAGTACCCCATGAGCAGTGCGGACGGTTCTTTTAAAATCCTGGGACAGAACGGGCAAGTTCTTTATAGCATACTGGATCTCAACAAGAGTGACACCCCGAAAGCGATGACCATGCTCGAAAGAACATATGGAAAGGGGATCACGACCAGGAATTGGAAAACCATTCAGCGGATTGCAAAGAAGCTAAGTGCGGATAGCAAATAAAACAAGAGTAAGGCTGAAACCCTCAGAATTAGCAATAGACATCTATGTTCAGGATAACTGAAATACGGGAAAAACACCTGTGGATAGCCGTCACGGTGGTCTACCTGACGATTCTCTCCACCCTCTTTATCGGTCAGCCCCTGGCAAATGAACTAAGGGACCAGAATGTGCAGGCAGTTGTATTTTTATCAGGAATGTTTTTGGTCGCCGTGGCTGTGCTCCTACACGGATTGATCCGATGGCCCGGGGCTGTGGAATACGCTTTTCTGATCGGAATCGCTGCGGTCTATGTGATGTTCTTTTTTCGGCTTGGGGCCCCTGAACGCAGTCACCTCATCGAATACAGCGTACTGGC
>NZ_JBFGBM010000239.1:0-3268 GCF_041567615.1 Muriicola sp. | reverse complement strand
CCCGTTTTCGCAATACTCGGCAATGGGAGACGGACTTTCCGGATCGGGCCAGGCACAGCTTGGGCAATCGAAACCATCCTTTTGATTCATTTTAAAAAGTGCGGGAAAAGAGCGTATTACACCCATTTCTTTAAAGCTGTGCTTTAATGCTTGGTAAATCCCCTGGGTGCCAGCAGCAATACGCGTTGGTTCCCTGACCTCAAGATCCGAAAAGTCATCGGGTCCGCGATGGGATACGTTGCGTTCTGTGAATTGTTTTTTTTGTGACATATTCGGGCTTAGACCATGTCTTCTTTCTCAAGTTTGGGATTGGGGTAATTATCCGACTGGTCTTCCTCCCGCCGGTCGAGGCAAACAAAATCTTTTTCCAGCAATAAGTGGAGCGAGGAACCATCCCCCGTGTTCACGATTTCTTCAAATCCCACTTTTTCGTTGGTCTCCCACCCCAGGAGCCTATCCTCGTTTACGTACAGAGTGACCCCGTCTTTTGTAAACTCTGCTTGCATTCCGGGCCTGGACGATCTCACTACCGAGTAAGAAAATATGTTTGATTTGAAACGGGTCTCTTCCCTGAATTTCCCATTTCTGCAGAGGGCCTCCACCTCCGATTTTGTGAGGCGGAAACGGATAGAATTCCCTTTGATCCTGATTTTCATAGGTTGTTATGCATTACACCTTCCACTTTGGGAATACCCTAAGTTACGACAAGTCCGGAAAACGGGTGTTTTTATTTACATGGTACTTTCCCAAAAGAAGTATCTTGCGGGCCATGAAAGTGCCCAGACCTCACCGCTATGTCCTGATATGCTGCTGTTGGCTTGGGCTTATTCCTTTTGGAAGGGCCCAGGAATACCTGGATCTGGCATCTGTTTCCTACACTACCTCCTTCAATAGCAATGTCCTGGATGAAGACCGGGACACGTCTATTCAGGAATGGAGCCTGAACCTCGATCTTCCCCTTGTCCTCAATGAAGATACGGCCCTGCTATTTGGTCTGAGCAGCAATAAGATCGGGGTGGAACTTATCCCCTCTCCGGAACCAGATACTGACCTTTATTCGATAAGTCTCAGGCTTGGCGTGAATCATGTGTTTTCAGAACGATGGTCTGCAACCTTTCTCTTGATTCCTAAGGTAGCTTCGGATTTTACAAGCGGCTTCCGTAAAGGCAACCAGATCGGAGCGGTAGCCCTGCTGACGAGTAAAAGGGATGTGCGACTGAAGTATTCCTATGGCCTGTATGCCAACAAAGAAGAGTTTGGTCTGCTGCTGGTCCCTATTCTTGGGGTATATTACAAAAGCCCGGACGATCGTTTTGAAGCCGACGTCTTTGCTCCGGCTAGGATAGATCTCAACTACCGACTTGGGGAGCGCACCTCCACCGGCCTGCGTTTCGACGGACTGGGCACCTCCTTCAGTATACAGAATCCCGGGTATCCGGATCATTACGTGACCCGAGTCTCGAATGACCTGTACGCTTACGGACAATATGACCTTACCCCTAGTATCCTCTTACGGGCGAAACTCGGGTATGCCTTCTTTCGTAACTTTAAGGTTTATGAAAATGATGAAAAGATCGACCTGTCTCTGGTGGGGATCTTCTTCGGGGACGAGAGGGAGATCCTGAACCAGGATATTCGCGACAGTTTTCAGTTCAAACTGGAAATGGTGTACCGGTTTAATTTTAAGTCGGATCCAAAGCTTCCACAATAAAGAAATATGAAAAATCTCATTCGTGCCATCGTCGCAGGGTACGGCGCCAAGAAGATCGGTGGCGGCCGTTGCGGCTGCATCGGGACCATTTTTGTTTTCCTGCTCCTTTATTGGCTCCTCGGATATGTCTTCGAAGTGTTCTGAGGAATAATCTGAAGGAAAACCCTACTTTTGGCGGGTGAAAATCCAAAGGAAATCCCAGCTGGAATTTGTCGGGTTGATGGCAGCCCTTATGTCCATCGCCGCCCTGGCCCTGGATGCACTGCTACCGGCACTCGACCTCATTGGCCGGGACATCGGTACTACCAGCCTTGCCCAGAACCAGATGCTCATTACCCTGTTCTTCCTCGGGCTGGGCGTCGGGCCCCTCCTCTTTGGGCCTGTCTCAGACAGCGTGGGAAGAAAGCCTGTGGTCTACATAGGTTTCGGTTTATTTGTCTTCGCGAGTTTCCTCTGCGTGTTTTCGGATCATTTTGAGACCATGATCGCCGGAAGGATCCTGCAGGGGGTCGCACTTTCAGCTCCGCGCACCATCAGCGTAGCCATGATACGCGACAAGTACAGCGGAGACCAGATGGCGCGGATCCTGTCCTTTGTGGTCGTGGTCTTCATCCTGGTACCCATCGTAGCTCCCACCCTTGGGAAGTGGATCCTAGATGCCATGGGATGGGAGGCAATTTTCCATGTACAGGTGGCTTTCGCAATCCTCGTAGCCCTGTGGTTCTGGAGACGTCAGCCGGAGACCCTGGTCCCTGAGAAGAGAAATTCCTTTCGTTTCAGTGTCTTTATCAACGGGTACAAGGAGCTGCTGAATTACCGACAGACCATGATCTTCACTTTTATTTGGGGCTTTATCACGGGTTCTTTTCTGGTCTATCTCAGCACGGCACAACAAGTGTTTGAGGATCAGTACCTCATGAAGGAGTCCTTCCCTTATATTTTTGCCTGCCTGGCGATCACCATAGGAACCGCGACCTTGCTGAACGGAACCCTGGTCTTGCGCTTTGGGATGCTGCGCCTGGTGACCGTTGCACTGGGATGTTATATCCTGGTTCCTTTGCTGTATGTGATCTTATTTTACGGACAGGGAAATCCCACCTGGTGGGTGGCTCTTGGGTTTTTCGGGATGCAATTCTTCGCCGTGGGCTTTGTGTTTGGCAACCTGCGGGCCCTCGCCATGGAACCGGTTGGGCACATCGCCGGGATCGGATCAGCCATTACCGGTTGCGTGGCTACCGTGATGGCCGTACCTATTAGCGCCTTTATCGGAAGTTACGTGAAGGTAAGCATCCTGCCTATCTTCCTGGGCTTTTTGGTTTGTGGAACGATAGCCTATGCCTTGTTGGGGTATTTCTACCTGTCAAAAAGGTTCGCAAAACACGGAAATTGACCCCCCGGCTTAGAAACATTCTAAGCAGTATTCTTATCTTTACCGCCTAATGATTTTTGAATGCTGATCTGGGTCGCGTTTATTTCCCTCATTATCGTCTTTCTGGCTATGGACCTCGGTGTTTTCAACAAGAGGGACCATGTGATCCGCAGTAAGGAAGCTAGCTT
>NZ_JBFGBM010000238.1:0-3287 GCF_041567615.1 Muriicola sp. | reverse complement strand
GACCACCCCGCTGATGGCATTCGCCCCAGACATCAGAGGTGTATGCAGGATGGTAGGCACATTGGAAATAAGTTCAAACCCAAGGATGATCGTAAAGATCAGCAGGTAGATCAGGATGAGGTTTTCGTCTAAGAAGAGGAAGATACTTTCCATATGCGAGCAGGGCGTTAGGTCTGGTTTTTTGTTATCAGTGTTTTATCGATGATCTCATTTTTGCGATCGAGATCGAGGTTTCCGTCTTTGATGATCAGCTTCAGGTAATTGGCGACATTGTTGCTGAAAAAGAAGCTGGCATCCCTTGGCATCTCTGAAGGCAAATTAGAATGACCTATGATCTTTACACCATTATGGATCACTGTGGTATCTGCCTTGCTCAGTTCGCAATTTCCTCCAGAGGACGCCGCGAGGTCGATCACAATGGATCCGGGTTTCATCTTGCTTACGGTTTCTGCTGTGAGCAGGACGGGTGCCTTTTTTCCGAGGATCTGGGCAGTGGTGATGACGACATCGGAAGACGCGGCACGTTTTTGCACCTCCTCCTGCTGCCTCGCCATAAATTCCGCTGTTTGTTCCACGGCATAACCTCCGGCATCCCTTTTATCTATGGCCCCCGGAACCTCCACGAATTTGGCACCCAGGCTTTCCACTTCTTCTTTGGCAGCAGCACGCACATCGGAGGCTTCTACGATAGCTCCAAGCCTCCTCGCTGTGGCGATGGCTTGCAATCCCGCAACCCCGGCCCCCAGAACCAGTACCTTACAGGGTTTAATGCTGCCGGCGGCAGTGATCATCATCGGAAAGAAACCGGGTAGTTCCGTGGCCGCCAGGAGTACAGCTCTGTATCCGGCTATGGAAGCCATGGAGGAGAGGATATCCATGGTCTGGGCGATGGTCGTCCTGGGGATCATGTCAAGGCTGGCTGCCTTGAGTCCCAGTTTCTCTATACGGGCTATGAGTTCCTGGTTTTGAAAGGGGGAGAATACAGCGACGAGCAGGGTTCCTTTTTTTATCCGGGGCAGTTCATTTACAGGAATTGGATTAATGGTGACCAGGATATCGGCATGTTTCATAATCTCCTCCCGATCGGTTACCTTCCCGTATTTCTCGTATTTGGCATCGACATAGCTCGCCTGTACTCCGGCTCCTTTCTGGATTCGGAACTCCACGCCTTCTACTTTGAATTTCTTCAGGGTACTTGGAACCAGGGAGACGCGTTTGTCGTTGGGTTCCTTGAGGATTCCTATGATCATGCGGTTAGGTAAACAACAGGTTCAATTTATAAAGAATATTCGGAATTCAGAAATATCGGATGTCGCCTTATCCCAAAGAATCCTTATTTCTGTAAATTAATTTTGTCGCCCTTATTAAAATGAACTACCTCAATTATATTGATATCTTTATGTTCGTCCTGAATACTAATAATGAGAAACGAGTTAGAAAGGTAGCGTCTTGCAAGAAAAGAAGATAAAGGTAGTAATTGTGGGTGCGGGTTTTGGAGGGATCGCCTTGGCCAAGGCGTTGCGGAAAAGTCCCGTAGACGTGCTGCTGATCGACCAGCATAACTACCATAACTTCCAGCCCCTGATGTACCAGGTGGCCACCGGTGGGCTCGAACCGGGAAGTATTGCCTATCCGGTGAGGCGGATCTTCCGATATAACAAAAATATCACCTTCAGGATGGGTAAAGTGCGGGAAGTGGTACCCTCAGAAAACCTCCTGAAGACGAACATAGGGGACATCCCCTACAACTACCTTATCATCGCCACGGGAAGCCAGAACAATTATTTCAATTTTGAACCTGTCAGGGACCGCCTCCTCGCTCTGAAATCCATTCCCGAGGCCTTGAACATGAGAAGCTTCATCTTCCAGAATATGGAAAAAGCCCTGGCCAATATAGATAATGAACCCCTGGAGGAGATTATGAACATAGCCATAGTAGGAGGGGGCCCTGCGGGGATCGAGCTCGCTGGGGCAATTTCTGAGATGAAACGGTATGTGCTGCCCAAGGACTTCCCGGAACTCGACCTGTCTAAGATGAGTATCAATCTGTACGAGGCATCCCCGGCTTTACTCTCTGCCATGTCTGAGGAGGCCTCGGTAAAATCCCTGGAATACCTGAAGCAATTGGGTGTCAACGTGTTCCTCAATACCAGGGTTCGGGAATACGACGGTTCCCTGATCACCCTGGAAGACGGTTCTTCCTTCAGAACCGATACCGTCATCTGGACGGCAGGGGTTAAGGGAGCACCTCTTGAGGGGCTTCCCGCAGATTCCATCGTGGGAGGGAACCGCATAGCGATCAACGAATACAACCGGGTCGCGGGAACCACTAATATTTTTGCTATCGGGGATGTAGCTACCCATATCACAGAGGAAAACCCGAAAGGATTGCCCATGCTGGCCCCGGTGGCCCAGCAACAGGGGAGGCATTTGGCCAAAAATCTCAAAAGGGTGATGAAGGGAAGGTCCATGTTGCCTTTTGAGTACCTTGATAAAGGGGTGATGGCCACCATTGGGAGGCGTAAGGCGGTGGTTGACCTGAAGGTCTGGAAATTCCAGGGGACCTTTGCCTGGCTGGTCTGGATGTTTGTCCATATCATGTCCCTGGTGGGATTTCGCAATAAGATCGTCGCCTTCTTAGACTGGATGGTGAATTATTTCACTTATGACAGGCCCCTCGGGCTCATCATTCGGCCCTACAAGCGAAGTGAAAACGGCTCAGAATCACTCTAGCCCTTTCACGATAAGATTCCGGCCAATTCTTTATTTATGTCACGAGACGGCACCCTGATGTGATGCTCACGGAATAATCATTCATGTCCAGGTTAAATCGCTCCCTGTACCTTTTACGCGCATTATTGAGGAACGCGTGGGCCTTGTTCACATCGACAAGGTTCAGGCTACAGCCCCCGAATCCGCCCCCCATCATACGGGCCCCCAGAACTCCATCACTCTCTCTGGCGAGATCCACAAGGAAATCGAGTTCTTCACAGCTTACCTCATAAAGCTTGCTAAGCCCTTCGTGCGACTCGTACATCAGTTCTCCCAACTTCAGTAAGTCGGCGTTTTTAAGGGCTTCACGTGCTTTGAGTACCCGGCCATTCTCTTCGAGCACAAAAAAGGCTTTTTGGTAATCTGCCTCCGGTAATTCTGATCTAATTTTAACCAGTTGTTTAAGATCAATTTCCCGGAGGGAACTCACCTCCAAGCGGGTTGCGATAGCTTCACAAACCTCACGCCTCTGATTGTAGGCACTGTCGGCCAGGTTGTGCTTGACCCCGGTATCG
>NZ_JBFGBM010000237.1:0-3366 GCF_041567615.1 Muriicola sp. | reverse complement strand
ATCGCCTCCTTATTCCCTGTTTTTGCCGCTCTCCTGGCTTTGTCCAGTTTTTTTTCAACGCTCTCGAGGTCCTTTAACTGGAGTTCGATGTCGATGGTCTCCTTATCCCGGATCGGATCTACGGATCCGTCTACGTGAACCACGTTATCATCGTCAAAACAGCGCAATACGTGCAGGATGGCGTCGGTTTCCCTGATATTGGCCAGAAACTGGTTTCCGAGCCCTTCCCCTTTGCTGGCTCCTTTGACCAGTCCGGCGATATCCACAATGTCGACGGTGGCAGGAACGACACGCTGCGGCCGGACGAGTTCCTCCAGTTTTTCCAGGCGTTTATCCGGTACATTGACCACACCGATATTGGGCTCGATAGTACAAAAGGGGAAGTTTGCACTCTGGGCCTTTGCATTGGACAAGCAATTGAATAAGGTCGATTTTCCGACATTAGGCAGTCCTACGATACCTGCTTTCATTCTGACTATTGCGTTTTACGGGGTGCAAATATAGTTTTTACCTGTATATTTAAGATCCTAAAATCACAGGTATTCAACCTATGGATAAGAAAATTGCCCTGCAGGGGATACTCTATGACGAAAAATCCTCTTTCCTGAGAGGAACTGCCAAGGCACCTCCTCAGATACGGGCTGCCTATCACAGTTCATCAGCCAACTATTTTGCGGAGAACGGATTGGAAGCGGATCCTTCGGTTTTTGAGGACAAAGGGGATTTTAAACCAACCGATTATTTTGAGATCGAACGCATCACAGCCTCCAACCTGGAGGGTAAACAACAGATCATCAGTCTGGGAGGTGACCATTCCGTGACCTACCCTGTATTGAAAGCCATACATTCCGTTTACGGACAGGTCGAGATACTCCATATCGACGCACATGGCGATTTGTACGACAGTTTTGACGGAGATCCCCACTCCCATGCCTGCCCATTTGCCAGGATTATGGAAGACGAGCTGGCCAGCAGGTTGGTTCAAATAGGCATACGGACCCTGAACACCCACCAGCGGGAACAGGCTGCAAAATATGGAGTGGAGATCACGGAGATGAAAGACTTCGACCTTCACCGCCTCCCCCTTTTTACTTCCCCTGTCTATCTATCGGTAGATATCGATGCCCTGGATCCGGCCTTCGCTCCCGGTGTCTCCCACCAGGAACCGGGAGGTCTGTCAACCAGGGACCTGCTGCATATCATTCAGGCGGTGCAAGTCCCCATCCTGGGGGCCGATATCGTGGAATACAATCCGGACCGGGATTCGAACAAGAGGACCGCCATGGTCTGCGCCAAGATATTCCGGGAGATCCTCTCTGCCATGATCTCAAACAGGAGTTGACAGGCAAGTTTAGCTCAGAGAGCCATTCACAGTAACAAATCAACCTCTTGATCGTCTCATTATTTAAATCGAGCTCCTGTTGACCATAAAAAACACCTTTGCGGTAATAACCCTCCTGTTCACGGGCCTGAGCCTGCAAGCACAGACCTTAAAGGGATATGTCAGAAACCTTGACACCAAAGAGGCCATCCCCTATGCCACTGTACAAATGGGACCTGCCTACGGGACCATCGCCAATGAAGAAGGCGGATTTTCCCTGCTCCTGGCAGGCCATGCCGGTGACAGCCTGCTGATCTCCTCCATGGGCTATGCCCAAAAGCGAATCCCTGCCCCGGTTACAGCTGAGGAAATCGTGATTTACCTCGAGCCCTCGGCCATAGAACTGGACGAAGTCCTGCTGAGGGATCGGCAACCCACGGCCGAAGAGATCATCAGGGAAGTGAGAAGGGCCTATTCGCAAAATTATTCCAGTACGGATCAGAAGTATGAAGTGTTCTACCGCGGGACCTCCTATATGCATTTTGACGATCTGAATATTGATATTGATAAGGCAACACGCATCCCGAAACAACAGGTGACCCGGGCCAGTAAAAAACTAGATTCCCTGGCGAGATCGGTGATGGAGAGCAAGCTTATGGAATTCCGTGATTACAGCGGAATAGTCCTTTTAAAGGAGCGGGATTCGAGCAAGATTTCCATAGACCGGGCTACCAGGCTCCTGGACAGCCGCAAGGAATTTTCCATGGACGGGGTGCAAAAGCAGGCCCAGGGCATCATCCTGCAGTATCTTGACACCAGTAAGACGTATAAGTTAAAGACCGGTTTGTTTAAGATCGAGGACTCCCTGGCACTGGATAAGGATGAATTCAAACAAGAAAGGAAAACGGAGTATTCCAGGGGGGAGATCCGGTCGTCGATAATGAGTACCCTGAAACGGTCTCAATGGCACGAGAACTCCTTCCTCGTAAAACTGCTCGATCCCGATAGCTACAAATATTCCCTCGACGGCATTTCTTATTTTCAGGGGCACCCTATCTATGTGGTCTCCTTCTACCCCGGAAGGGGAAGTTCCAGGTTTGCAGGCACCCTGTATATTTCTACCCGGGATTACGCTGTGCTGAAGGCAGATTATGCCTTCGGGGAAGGCAAAAGAGGGAGAAAATTCAACATGAAACTCCTGCTTGGCATCAAATATGTCGAAAAGACCCATAAGGGCACAGTGATCTACAAAACAAGTAACAATGGGATCTACCAGCCTTATTATATAACGAAGGAGGAAGGCCATTACATTTACCTTCATCGGCCTCTGAAATTCATAGAGAACAGTCCGAGGAAAGACAAGGTGCTGTTCGACTTCAGCCTGGAAGGAGAGGGACGGGAAAAGCAGGAGCTGTTGATCCTGTCGGCAGGAGGTCTGGATCCGTCAGAATTCGCAGGTCTGATTGAGGCAGAAAAGGTTCCCTACACCGAACTGAAACAATTTGAATCCTCGATCTGGCAGGACAGGCAGATCATCCAGCCCCTTGAGGAAATGAAAAACTTTAAGGCAGGCGATTAATCGTCCGGGTGCATAAATCGCTGTTTGGACAGCAGGACCTCCTCGCTCTCGACGCGGTCCTCATCCGGGACACAGCAATCTACCGGGCATACGGCGGCACACTGGGGTTCTTCGTGGAAGCCCATGCATTCCGTACACTTGTCCGGAGCGATATAGTAGAACTCATCACTGATAGGCTCCTGCACCTCCTCAGCATTTACTTTACGCCCATCGGGAAGGACCACATCCCCTTTCAGGGAGGTTCCGTCACTGTAGCGCCATTCATCTGCACCTTCGTAAATCGCAGTATTGGGGCATTCCGGTTCGCAGGCACCGCAGTTGATGCATTCGTCTGTAATGATTATTGCCATAACTCTCTTTTTCTTTTAGCAGAAATTGTAAAAATACGATTGGGCACGGCCCTGAATTTCACATTTACCCTATTTTTGCGGCAAAGGTAAAAGGCGTTCTTATTTTCTACAAATAT
>NZ_JBFGBM010000236.1:0-3397 GCF_041567615.1 Muriicola sp. | reverse complement strand
CCGTTACGTAGGCATAGGAGTCTCTTGGCGGGGTGGGGAAGGAGGTTGATCTCATCTCACCGGATGTCCTGACAGGGGTAGTGGATGCCAGGGCATCGAGGCCGTAAGCATAGGGTAGGGACCAGGCCGTGATGTCATAGGTGAGGGAATCGCTCAGGCGGGCATCGGGCTCAAACAATACTTTCACAAGTGTTCCTTTGGTCTGATCCGTGGAGACGATCAGGCTTTCCGATCCGGTTTGCACAGTTCCGTTTCTTCCGGTAGCATACACAAATCCCTTGGCCTGAGCTGCCGTTCCCCAGCCATACCGGATCCCGTGCTGATCCAGCAGTTGGGTCAGGGCCCTTTTATGGTCGGTATTCCCATTCAGGACGTAACTTTTGTATGTGAAATTCTTGTTTTGATAGAACTTCCTGAACTCCTCATTTAGGGTGGTGTGATTTTGAGCAGCCACCTCCACAGTGGAGATGCCCGTGGTAAAATGGTGGGCGATCCGGTCTTTCAGGGTCAGGGTATCCCCTGTACTCGTAATAACCCCCAAACCCGCTCGGCCGCTGCCACCCTGCTCATAGGTCATGCCAATAGCCCCGTTGTATGTGGGATAGGTATCTCCGTAGCTGGGGTAAAAGAGGTCGAACCGCTCCTTGGTAAAATAAAACCATCCGTTCGCATCGAAATACCTGGCGTGGTTCCTGCCCAGTGTCTCCTGGAAAGATCGCTGGAACGGGGTGATCACTTCGTGGAAGGGTTCAGCCGAGGGGGCGAAGAAATAAGGATTATCCACCCCCTGTTCGTGAAAGTCTACATGAATATGAGGCATCCATTGATTGTACATTTTCAGTCGCTGCCTGCTCTCCACCTGGGTCAGCCATGCCCAGTCCCTGTTGAGGTCGAACATATAGTGGTTGGCCCTGCCGCTCAACCAGCCCTCATGGTGTTCCTTGCTGTCCGGATTTACCTGGTGAGGCGTATTTTTGAAGGAATTGTACCAGTTCACATAACGGTCGCGCCCGTCAGGGTTGATACAGGGGTCGATGATCACCACGGTGTTCTCCAGGTAGTCGCGTTTTTCAGTGAGGAGTGTATAAATAGTCTGCATGGAGGCCTCGGTACTCACGCTCTCATTCCCGTGTACATTGTAACTCAACCAGACGATGGCTTTATCGGCTTTCCCCCTTCCTGAGGTGCTTTCCAGCTGTGCCTGCCTGATGGATTCCAGATTGCGCATGTTCTCGGCAGAGCTCACATAGGCCAATAAAAGGGGCCTCCTCTCGTTCGTTTTTCCGTATTCCTGCAGCTTTACACGGTCCGGAGCAGCCGAGGCCAGATAACGGTAGTAATCCACAACCTGGTGGTGACGTGTGAACTCAGTACCGAGTTCATATCCCAAAAATTCGGATGGGGATTGAATACTTTGTGCCAACACTTGAAAAGAGGTGATCAGCAGGAACAGAGGAAGTATTTTTTTCATAATATTTTACTGAGGTAAAGGTTCCAAATCTAAGGATAAAATCCATAAATCATTACGATTTCAGAGACGTTATTCTGCGGGCGACCACAATTAGATAAACTGGTGGATTGATTAGATATTCTCCTTTTTACAAGGCATAAAATTCTTCAACTTAACTTATTTTTGGGAAACCGCTAAAGCCAGAACCCTATCTTTGGAGGCGATAACGATCCCATATGCATTCAGCAGGAATTCCGTTCAGAGAAACAGGCTATTTTTCAGAGATCATCTGTGATTATCTGGACCAGGCACCGGTTCTGAAGGAGTTTTATCGTCGGTATCCCTCTATTGTTTCCTTTGGGGCACAGATCAAGGAAAAAAAGGCTTCTTTTCCACCGGAACATCGAAAGGTCCTGGTAGAGGCACTTCATCGGCAGTACGACCACCTGGAACCTTCTTCTGATGTTCGGTCCAATATCGAATTCCTCGGGAAAGGGAATACGTTCACTGTAGTCACAGGCCACCAGCTCAACATCTTTACGGGTCCCCTTTATTTTTTGTACAAGATCATCAGCACGATCAAACTCACCGAAGAACTAGGGAAGAAGTACCCGGAGAACCATTTCGTGCCGGTGTACTGGATGGCGACTGAAGACCACGATTTTGAGGAGATCAACTACTTTAATTTCAGGGGGAAGAAGTTGCAGTGGAACAGGAATTCTTCCGGGCCTGTGGGCCGACTTTCAACGGAAGGACTCGAGGCAGTGCTGGAACTGTTTTCTATGGAAATGGGGCAGGGAAAATACGCCGCAGAACTCCAGGATCTCTTTTCAAAAGCCTATTTGGGCCAGGAAGACCTGACCCGGGCCACCCGGTGTCTGGTCAATGAGCTCTTTGGGCATTACGGCCTCGTCATTGTTGACGGGGACGATCCCTTTCTGAAGCGAAGCCTTTCACCCTACATCAAAAAAGACCTTTACGAGAATATTTCCTACCGACGGGTGGTCGAGACCATGGAGGCTTTGTCAAAAGCTTCCCCTGCCTATACCATACAGGTAAACCCCAGGGAGATCAACTATTTCTATATCCTCGATGATCTCCGCGAACGCCTGATCGAGAAAGAAGGCAAATATTATGTCAACAATACTGACCTGGTGTTTAGCAGGGAAGAGATCGAAGCAGAATTAGAAGCGCACCCTGAACGGTTTTCCCCCAATGTGATCACCAGGCCTCTGTATCAGGAGGTGGTCCTGCCCAATCTCTGTTATATTGGGGGGGGAGGCGAACTGGCTTACTGGCTGGAACTTAAGTCCACATTTGATGCAGCAGACGTTCCTTTCCCGGCATTGCTACTCAGAAATTCCGCCCTGCTCATCACCCCAAAACAGGAGAAAAAGATCAGGAAAATGAACCTTCATGTCCGGGATCTTTTTCTGGATCAGAATCGATTGATCAACAAGAAGATACGAGAGATATCCAATATCGACATCGATTTCAGTCCACAGCGGGAACATTTAAAGCAGCAGTTCGAGGCCCTGTACGACCTGGCCGAAAAAACCGATAAGTCCTTCCTCGGAGCAGTGAAAGCTCAGGAGGTCAAGCAACTCAAAGGGCTGGATACGCTAGAGAAACGACTGTTAAAGGCCCAGAAGCGCAAACTGGTGGATCAGGTGGAACGAATGACGGAGATCCAAAATGAGTTGTTCCCCAACGGCTCCCTGCAGGAGAGGTTTGTCAACTTTTCGGAGCTTTACCTCGAGATGGGCAAAGGACTTATCCCTTTTCTGATTGATTCCATGGAGCCGTTCTCATCCGACTTTTATGTACTTCAGACCCCTTAGAAGGGTTTGCATTTCGGTCAGAACCCGTATATTTTCAACCTATAAATGCACCGTATGCACAATATCGACATAGATTTGGTGGAAATGACCCTGGATGTCATGAAAT
>NZ_JBFGBM010000235.1:0-3406 GCF_041567615.1 Muriicola sp. | reverse complement strand
GCTCAAAATCCTCCAGGATCAGGTAAACAGATCCGTTCGACAAAAATTTTTCATTGACAGGTTTCCGGGTCAGGGAGAATTTTGTCTCCTTGAGTTGTTCAGCCTGTAATTTGGCCATTTGCTTTACGGCCTCCCTGTCCTTAAAAAATTCATGTGCCGCAGTACCGTATCCCAGGAAATCCGGATAAACGAGCTCATCAAACCCTTCAATGGGAGCGAAAAAGAAAAAGACCTCGATCATTTTATCGTAAACAGCTCGGGCCTCAGCGGTACTTTTTCCCAGGGAGGATGGTTTCATTGTTGGCGGTTATGGAGGCCTACCGATTCATCTGATCAGACCCCTTTGTCTAAGATAAGTAAGATTTCGGAATAATCAGGGGGTACAAGAAGGCCTCCTAATTTCACCAGGATTAGCCAACCGCATTCTGAAAATACAAAAGACCAACTGCTTCCGCAGTTGGGTTTATTTTTGGCCCGGGACACTGGAAAACAAGTTTTCCGCGGCCCGTTCGCAAAAATAAAGGCCTTTGCTCATCGCAAAGGCCTTTTGTGCTTATCTGTAGCCTCACCAGGAATCGAACCTGGATCTAAAGTTTAGGAAACTTCTATTCTATCCGTTGAACTATGAGGCCATTTATTGGGATGGCAAATATACCATCTTGTTCCCTATTTTTAAAACAAGTTTACAAATAAATAAGGTTAACCCTGTTCCCTGAATTATACGACAAACCCCGCTTTATGCGGGGTTTTTAATTTATTGTTTCAGTATTCTACATCTTTGTCGACATGGCAGGGACCAGTTGCAAAGTCTCTACCTGTTCTCCCCAGAATTCGAAAGAGGCATCGATATTCTCTCCATCTTCCTCAAATGTTCCCCAGCCAAAGAGTTCATTGTAATCTTCACGCCAGGTATTTTCATTCTCCCTGGGTGGATCTGTCCTTTTATGGCTTTCGTAAGGTAGCGCCAGGACGAACTGATTGCGATTCCCCCCACTCTCCAATCTGAACAGCATCCTGGGATTTTTATTACCTCTCTTTTCGATGACCTTGGAAGCTCTGTACATCCACCTCCTGAATGCTCTTACACCATCAGCCTTCACATTAAAGGTGACCATCCTGACGAATTTGGCTGGAGGTGCCGGATTTTCCGGGTCATAGTTTATGGTCCCCCCGTTAAGGAGTTGCCATCTTACCTGCCCCCCGTTGTTGGCTGCGTATTTGCTGACGTTATCCCGCCAGTAATTTCCTTCTGCAGAACGATCCTTATCATAATCTGCCGGCGATTTCCGGGCTTCAATCCGCATATAGGTTCCCGAATTGGGTCCTGTGATAAATCGATACGTGACGATTGCCGTTTCCGGAGTGGTGTTGAACATGGCCGTTTTCTTAGCCGCAGCTTCTTCAAATTTTTGCTGCATTCCTTCCTTTGCGGTGTACCGCCATGTATTCCAGTACTCAGCGTTGTCATTCCGCTGACTGAACAAATGGGCACTCATACAGAACGCCATTAAAAATACTACTGCTTTTTTCATAATGGTTGGGTTTTTGGTTATCCCATCAATATACAACTAAAAGACTTACCAACCCCCTTTTAAACACATGTTTTTATTTGATTTTGAAGGGTTTACATACAGAATGGAAGACACATTGAGATAAGTCCAAAGGAATTCTTACACTTCCGAAGTTTTTAAAATTAAATGACTCCATGTATATTGCTATACCCCGATTTCAGACAGTGGATCCGATCCTTTTTCCTCATGATTTTTCTCCTCCTAAGGATCTCCCTTAATTTCATTTTTTATCGTATTTTAAGCTCCTTCTAATTTCAATTCAAAACCACTATCCATGAAAAAAGGAATACTCTTAACCCTTGCTTTTCTGCTCATCGCCTCCCTCGGATTCTCGCAAAGGAACCGCGGAAGTTCCGGGGCGGATGTATCTGCTAAAGAAAAACTCTCCCTGGACGGACTCAAACTCCGGAATGTAGGCCCTGCCTTTCTTTCCGGGCGGATCGCCGACATCGCATTGCACCCGGATGATCCCAATGTCTGGTATGTAGCCGTAGGTTCCGGTGGCGTCTGGAAAACCGTGAATGCCGGGACTACCTGGACCCCAATCTTCGACAAGGAGAGTACATATTCCATCGGCTGCCTGACCATTGACCCCAACAATCCCTCCACCATCTGGGTGGGTACAGGAGAAAATGTGGGAGGTCGCCACGTGGCCTGGGGCGATGGCGTCTACAAAAGTGAGGACGGGGGCAGTAGCTGGAAAAATATGGGCCTGAAAGCTTCCGAGCACATTTCCGAGATCATCGTTCACCCGGATAACCCTGATGTGATCTGGGTTGCCGCTCAGGGTCCGCTCTGGAATAAAGGGGGGGAAAGAGGACTCTACAAATCCGTAGACGGAGGAGCTACCTGGAATAAGGTACTCGGCGGAAATGAATGGACCGGGGTCACGGACATCATGCTCGATCCCAGGAATCCCGACCGCATCTATGCCGCTACCTGGCAAAGGCACAGAACCGTAGCCGCACTAATGGGCGGTGGACCGGATTCAGGCCTGCACCGATCAGAGGACGGGGGTGAAACCTGGGAAAAATTAAGTTCCGGCCTGCCCAGTTCCAATATGGGGAAGATCGGGATCGCCATTTCCCCTCAGCAGCCGGATGTGGTCTACGCCGCCATCGAACTCGACCGAACCCAGGGGGCCGTGTATCGCTCCGAAGATAGAGGGGCTTCCTGGAAGAAAATGTCGAACACGGTTTCCGGCGGTACCGGGCCGCACTACTATCAGGAACTCTATGCGAGTCCGCATGCCTTCGACCGCCTCTACTTGATGAACGTTCGTATCCTTACCTCCGATGACGGAGGAAAGACCTTTGTACAACTCAGGGAAGAAGACAAACACTCCGATAACCACGCCATCGCCTTCCGGGCAGATGATCCGGATTACCTCCTGGTAGGGACAGACGCAGGCATCTACGAAAGTTTCGACCTGGCGCAGACATGGAGATATATCAAGAACCTGCCGCTAACTCAATTCTACAAGGTGGCAGTGAACAACCAAAAGCCATTCTATCATATTTTTGGCGGAACACAGGATAATGGTTCCGCAGGTGGACCTTCCCGTACTGATGAGCAGCAGGGCATACGGAACGCACACTGGTATAAAACCCTGGGTGCAGACGGCCACCAGTCGGCCACCGACCCTGTTTACAACCACATTATCTACGCAGAGACCCAGCAAGGGGGCCTGCACCGGGTAGATCTGATCACTGGAGACAGGGTTTTTATACAACCTCAACCCCGCGCAGGTGAACCTCATGAGCGTTATAACTGGGATGCTCCTATCCTGGTGAGTCCGCATAAACCCTCCCGTCTGTACTTCGCATCATACAGGG
>NZ_JBFGBM010000234.1:0-3410 GCF_041567615.1 Muriicola sp. | reverse complement strand
GATCACCTGAAGTTTATTTTTTCCCGACGATTTATTTGAAAAGAGATTGACTTAAAATAGTTTTAAACCTTGTGAAACACCGTTGAAAAAACCTGGTCAGACAAATATCTAACCCTTAAACCCTGACACGTCCTATGGATTTGATATTTCTTTCATCCTTTCACTCCTCCATCACCCTGATCTGTATTGTGGGTCTTGGGGTGGTCCTGTCGGGTTTCCTCCTGGGCAAGATCAAACAACCCACCCTGATCGCCTATATCCTCATCGGGGTTTTGATAGGCCCATTCGGATTAGACCTGATCGGGGACCAGGAAACCATGATGCACATAGGAGAACTGGGGATCATCCTGCTTTTCTTCTTTATCGGGATGGAGATCGACCTCTATTCCTTTATCGGGAACTGGCGCCTGGCGGTTTTCGGGACCCTGGGCCAGATCCTGCTGAGTATTGGGGCTATGGGGGCGATCGGACTCCTCTTTGACTGGAACGATTCCCGGATCGTGGTCATGGGTTTTGTCATCGCCCTGTCCAGTTCGGCCGTGATCTTTAAATTACTCGAAGACAAGAAACTGCTCGACAAGAAGATCGGCCAGAACGTTTCGAGCATCCTCTTGGCACAGGATATCGCTATTGCTCCCATCCTGATCCTTATCTCAATTTTCGGAGGGGAAGATACTTCCACCGAATCCATCTTGCTGAAGATCACAGGGGGTATCCTGATCATCGCGACTATTTTGTACATCTATATCAAAAAGGAGATCACCTGGCTCCCTTTTAGAAAATCCATTATGAGAGACCACGAACTGCAAGTCTTCCTCGCCTTGTTCTTTTGTTTTGCAGGGGCTGTGATAGCCGGACTTTTCGGGATCTCCGAAGCCCTTGGTGCCTTTGTGGGTGGCCTGGTTATGCACGCAGGGAAGGCAACCCAATGGATCCACGATGCCATACATTCCTTCCGTATCCTTTTCGTCGCAGTATTTTTTATAGCTATTGGTGCCCAGATCAATATTACCTTCCTGATGGAAAACCTACTGCCACTGGGATTGTCACTAATCACAGTATTTTTCCTGAACCACACCATCAATGCCCTCATCCTTCGCGCCTATAACAACAGCTGGAAAGAAGCGATATTCGGGGGCGCCATGCTGGCCCAGATCGGGGAACTGAGCTTCCTGATCTGCATCACGGCTTTCAACCTGGATATCCTGACCCAGTACGCTTACGACTTTACTATTTCCCTGATCTCGCTGACCATTGGAATCAGCCCGTTCTGGATTTTCTTGACGGAAAAGATCAGCACCAAAAAACAAATGACAGTCCCATAAAATCTTACCTTGAACGGGCCAATTAGAAAAGAGGGAACTATGGAAAAATCAATAAAAAAAGAGAACCATTACCTGGGCAGGAGCAACTGGCTTAGGGCCTCTCTCCTCGGGGCAAATGACGGCATTCTCTCTACGGCCAGTATCATTGTCGGGGTGGCTGCAGCTTCCACCTCACGGGAGCCCATCGTGATCGCAGGGGTAGCCGGACTCGTGGCGGGTGCCCTGTCCATGGCGGCAGGGGAATACGTTTCGGTAAGTTCTCAGACTGATATAGAAACATCAGACCTGGACAGGGAAAGAAGGGAACTCAGGGATATGCCAGAGGAGGAACTCAAAGAGCTAGCCCATATTTACCAGTTGAGAGGCTTGAGTCCGGACCTGGCGATGAAGGTAGCAGAGGAACTTACCGCTTATGATGCCCTGGGCGCCCATGCCCGTGACGAACTGGGGATCCACAGTATGACCCGGGCCAAACCCCTGGAAGCGGCCATAGCCTCGGGTGCATCCTTTGTCTTTGGTGCAATTCTTCCGGTCATAGCTGCCCTGCTAATCCCGGTAAAAATGATGATCCTCTGGCAGTACATCCTTGCCATCCTCTTCCTGGTCATCCTGGGTGCTTACGCCGCCAAAGCAGGCGGGTCTAGTGTGAGAAAGGCTGTCATCAGAATTACTTTCTGGGGCACCATTGCCATGGGGGTAACTGCTTATATCGGTCACCTCTTTGGCGTGTCGGTCTCTTGACGAAGTGATCTGAACTCGAGGCTGATTTGATAAAAATTCGTAGCTTTTTAGGGAAAATTTTTCTGACTGGTTATGAGCACAGGCAATGGTAAAAAAAATCAATATGGCGAGATTCGTTAAAAAGGCAAAACAGGATATAGGTCTGGCACCAGATGACCTCATTTTTCGTGGGAAGAAAAAGGCCAGCGAGGTACTGCTCCGCATTATAGACTTCAACGAGAATACCCTGGAGGAAGATGCTGTACAACTGGTTCGGGACGTACTCAAATACAAGGAAAAGAATACGGTTACCTGGCTGAATGTGGACGGGCTTCACAATGAAGCCATCATGAAAGAGATTGCCGAGACCCTTGACCTGGACACGCTGGTCCTTGCGGAAGTCATGCAAACCCAGGCCAGGCCCAGGGTTATAGAATATGACAACTGTATCCTGATCACCATCAAAATGATGCAGCAGAGAGAAGACTCGCACCAGATCATCGTGGAAAACCTGAGCATCATCCTGACAGAGGATATGCTGATCTCCTTCCAGGAGAGAAGGGGGGACGTTTTCGAACCGGTCCGTGAGCGCATCCGGAAACAGAAGAAGAGGATACGAAACGGGGGAACCGATTACCTGGCTTTTGCCCTGCTGGACATTGTAATCGACAATTACCTGTACGTGCTGAGTGTGTTAGGCGAAAAGATCGAGGCACTGGAGGATACCCTCGTGGTCAACCCCAATGAAGTGATCATCAACGAGATCAACAACTACAAGAGGGAACTGAATTTTCTGCGGAAGAATATAAAACCGGCCAAGGAGATGATCTTTTCCCTGGGAAAACTGGAAACGGAATTTATTGATGAGTCTACCTATGTCCACTTCAAGGAACTCGAAGACAATATCAGTCAGGCGAATGAAGTATCGGACAGTTACAGGGATATCCTTTCCGACCAGCTCAATATTTACCACACCACGATCAGCAGTAAACTCAACGACGTGATGAAGGTACTTACCATATTCTCGGTGATCTTCATCCCCCTTACCTTTATCGCCTGGATCTATGGGACCAATTTTGATATTTTACCCGAACTGCACTACCAATACAGCTATTTTATCATGCTGGGTGTGATGATCGTGATCGCTTTGGGCATGCTGATCTATTTTAAACGGAATAAATGGCTCTGACCTCGGCTTGCCTTAGATGCCAAGAAGATCTCGAAGTCATGAAAAAAAAACCGCCGATGCACCTGCACCGACGGTTCCACTAAAAAACCAACCAAACAACTAACTAAACTGGAAATGAATCTACATCACCGGTAATACTACCGTATCGACCACGTGGATCACCCCATTGGACTGAT
>NZ_JBFGBM010000233.1:0-3411 GCF_041567615.1 Muriicola sp. | reverse complement strand
GATCTGATCGACCACTTCGGGATGAGTTATACAGAACTGGCCCGTGATCTTCCGTCCCTGTCAAAGGAGGAACTCAATGCCTTAAAGCAGGGTAATGTATATAGCTGGGTTGAGGAATCCCACAGCTTGGCGACCTCTATTTACGGGTCTGTGACCCCGGGGGAACGTTTGGGGTACCGATACAAATACATTCACTGGAACACCGTAGAGCGGCAATTGCTCAAAGGTGGCGTCAGGCTTGCGGTAGTGTTGAATGAAATATTCGACTAACGTTTAGAGATCTTATTCCCCGTGATGTGACGTTGCCGTGTGCTTTTGAAGCGGGAGGATTCTGAAGTTCTCAGGGCTGCGTGCTTGGTGGACCGGCCCTGAACCCTTTTCCGCCACATCCGGAAACTGCTGGGCTTCATTTCCCTTCTCATGATCTCAATGGTCTCCTGTTCGGAGATGCCGAACTGGAATTCTATAGCCTCAAAGGGAGTTCGGTCTTCCCAGGCCATTTCAATGATCCTGTCTAATTCTCTTTCGGTAAAATCCTTTTTCATAGCGGTTCAAAGATAGTAAGATTCCCCTAGTTAATGGATAACCCTGAAGGTCAGGTTGATGCGCTCACCTACAGGCCGGGCGGTTTTGGGGATCTGGTGCAACCAGCGATGCTGGGTCTGTCCTTTCATGATCAGCAGGCTCCCGTGTTCGAGGATCATTTTATGCCTCCATTCTTTTTTCTCCTTGTGTTTAAAGTGAAAGGCTCTCTCCTCCCCCAGGGTTATTGAGGCGATCACAGGATTTTGGCCGAGTTCCGGTTCGTCATCGGCATGCCAGCCATTGCTGTCTTTTCCATTCCTGTAGAGGTTCATAAGACAGGTAGTGAAAGAAGTTTCTGGGAGGAGGCCTTCAATCTTTCCCTTGATCGAAATGAGTTCTTCGGAAAACGGCTGGGGTATCATGGTGATATGGGAGTAGGAGTAGGGCTTGCCGTTGTTTCCGTATAAGGCGGTCAGCCTGGGCTGGGGATAGGTTTTCCCGAATACGCGTATATCGTCCTGCTGCCAGGGGGTATCCCGTTTCAATGCAGCGAAGAGGTGGTCTGCTTCCTGCTGGTCATAAAAATCCGGGTAATATATGATATCGCTCTCGGGCAAATCTAATTTATGGGCTTGCAGTTGCATACAGGCGACTTAGCTGATCACTTTTTTGAGTTCGTTCCTGTATTCAGAAGGATTTTGCCCTGTGAAGGCCTTGAAAGACTTGTTGAAATGGGAGAAATTATTGAAACCGCTCTCAAAACAGACCTCTGTAATGCTCATGGGTTGTTCTGCCAGGAGTTTAGAAGCGTGAACCAGCCTGCATTCGTTCACAAACTGCACAAAGGTCTTATTGGTGATCTTTTTGAAATACCTGCAAAAGGAAGGAACGGTCATGCTGACCATATCCGCGATCTTCTCCAGGGGGATGTCTTCCTTGAAGTTCTGTTTTACGTAGTTAAAGACGATGTTGATACGGTCGTTGTCCTTGACCTCCGTTTTCAGGGAGAACCCGTCTGCATTCAGCACCTTGTAATCCTCTGATAAGGCCAGTTCATTGAGGATGTTAAGGATGGACAACAACCTCTGGAAGTCCGTCTGGTATTCGAGCACCTCCATTTTCTCACCTATTTTCTTCTTGGTCTTCCCTGAAAAGGCAATCCCGCCTGCCGCAAGGTCGAAAAGGGCCTGGATCTGCTTCATTTCTGGGATCTTGAAAAAATCATTTCCGAGGAAGTCCTGCTTCATTTGAATGACCGTTTCCTTTTTATTCCCCGTAAGTTTATCGGTAAGTCCGCAGTGTGGAAGGTTACTGCCTATGAGGATTAAGTCCCCATTGGTGTAATAAGACACATGGCTCCCTATCTGCCGCTTACCCGAACCTCCGTTCACGTAAACCAGTTCGATCTCAGGGTGGTAGTGCCATACGTTATTTTTATTGAGGCGTTCCTCGTCAAATTTTTGATAGGTAAAAGAATTCCCAAAGTTGGGTTCAATAGCCTCAAATGTCGGTTTTTGCTGCATCATAGCCATACTGTATACGCACAAAGTTACTCCTGTGGTTTTTCCTTGAGCTTTACAAAATTACCCAAAAGATATGCAATATTACCATTTAAGAAATAATTAACGAGCATGATTGTTAAAATAGTACAGATATAAGCAAAATCAGTAGTAGTGATGCCGGGATAATGAGGATAGATTTGCCTTGAGTTTATTCATTAATCCTTAAAAAAAGCAATCATGAAAAATTTGAAAAAAATTACCGCAATGGCCATGATCCTGATTTCTGCCGGAACATATGCCCACAACTCTAATGCAAAACCTTCTTTTGACGTTAAAGATGGAGAAACCAAAGTAAGCCCATTTTTCAGAAAAGCAGGGGATAAGTTGTTCCTGAACTTTCTCAACAGGGATATGGGGGATGTCCAGATCAAAGTCATAGACAGCGAGAATCGCATCCTCTACAGCGAAACCCTCAAATCCACTCTGGTCGTGGAGAAAGCCTTTAACTTTGGGAACGCAGAAAAGGACAGCTACAAGATCGTGGTCAGGGATGATAACGACACTTTTGCTGAGTATTACGTAGTGAAGTAAGTTTAGTTGATTCAGCGAAAAAGGGGCCGTCAGGCCCCTTTTTTATGGTATCTGCCCAACTTGTCTTTGGTGCCCTGGGGTAAGAAAGGGCAATTCAATGCTCGGTTGAGGATATCCGGGTCCTTTTTTTTAGAATAGATCAGGGAAAACAGGTCGGCTATACTCAGAGAATCCTCGGCTTTCTCTTCCAGTTGGAAGAGGTCTCCCCTGATCACTTCTCCGGGCCTGATCACCCGAACATAGGTCCCGGGTTTCCCGTGTGCAATAAACTCTTCTATAACTTTTTGATCCCCAAAACGGACCCCCAGTTTGTAACAAGGCTCTCTGGGAATAGTGATCTGTACCAGGGCAGAGCCGAGAAGGTATATAGAACCTGCCAGGAGATCAGATTCATCCAACCCCTCCACGGTGATGTTCTCGCCGAACATACCCCAGGACCAGGACAGGTGAGGATACTGTTCTTGCCAGTAGGCGTAGTGGTCGGAAGAAAAGAGGTAGCAGGCCTTGAATTCACCTCCGTGATGTTTGCGGTCTGAAACCGTATCGCCCTGAACATCTTCGCGACCGAGGAGAATGGGGTGAGAAACCGGAGATTTGAAGATCCCCGTCTTTTCGGTCCTGCCTTTCCAGGTGAAAGGTGTCGGTTGCCCGATATTGTTGGAAATGACCTTCATAGCCTAAAGATAGGAAAACCTGGCTTTCGGTCAATCGCCTATGGATTATAAGGGATTAAGGGGATCGCGCAATCAGAAATCCTTCAACCGATCCCGTCTGAGGGCCTCCTGTAGCCTTT
>NZ_JBFGBM010000232.1:0-3448 GCF_041567615.1 Muriicola sp. | reverse complement strand
GGACTTAAGGTACCCTGCACTGAGCACGGCCACCTGACCCTCGAGCATGACACTGAGGTAATCTACCGAAGCCCCTTTACCGGGCTCAATACTCACCAGGTTATAGGAGTGATACAAATCGTCTTTACGCTTATTGGCGCTGATGGAGTGATCCAGAAAGGCAAGTACCGTGTCCGTAAATTCGAGCAATTCTTTTTTAGAGAGTTTTTTCTTCTTCCCGCTGTAGCCCGAATTGTAGATCTGTTCCCTGTAATCGCTTCCGGCCACACCCAGACCATCCATCACTTGCATCCGTTCGACATCAGAGAAGTTTCGCTTCAAAACGGACTCGTGTTTGTTTAAGGTGTCCACCACCCTGTGCAGGAAGATGGTCAATTCCTCAGAGACCTCGACATCCTCCGTCTCCACAACTCCGATAATTTCCCTGAATTTGACCAGAAATCTCCTGAGGTAATAGAGCGTTACCATGGATACCCCGTTTCCTACAAGGGCATTATTCGCATCGTTCCACTCCGGGCGCTGCGTATTGAGCCAGATACCAGCCTCAGGAATGAAATTGGAACATTTGGCGAGGATGGTTACCAGCAATTTTTCCAACAGGTTCACGTGGACGATCTGGCCTTGCTGACCCGTCAGCAAGGTTCCGTCGGCCCCCATTTCTTCCCGGCGTTTGTCAATGCTTTGATGGAGTTGATGATCGAAAACGATCGTATCCTTGGGATTGTCGATAATATCGTAGTAGCTTTTGATCTTATAGGGAACATTGGCGTACACAAATACTGGCGAATCCCAGTATTTCCCAAGGCGGGAGGGATAATAATCCTCAATGAACTCCAGGAACTTAAGAAGGTAAATGATCTGGTGATCTCCCCAATATCCGATATAGGACCAGGGGTCATCAGGCTCGATCACCTCCCAGTCGAACCCGCTCTTCGTCACCCTGTAAGGATTGTATCCATCAAAGGTAGACGCATTGAGGAACTTGTGGATCATCCCATCGATAAATTCCGGAAATGAATGTGCCAATGCCTCCCAATTCTGAAAAATATCGCGCCAGTTCCCCTCGTAATCCAGGATTTTAGAACCGTCGACCTCACTTTGGGTGTTGATGGAAAATCTGTTCCAAGGCCTGCTGGGATCTCCATGCCTGCGACTGAATTTCAGGGGAAGGTATTCCAGGCAGAGTCGCTGGAAATCAAGATCACCGTGTTCCCTGGCGAGTTTCCTCAGGGTGTCAACATCAAATACGTCGGGCAGACCGGACAAGGCAGCTTGAAACTGATTATGAACCGGCGTACTGGCCGTTCGAAGGTACTTGAGAAAGTCGTTTTTTTCCACCAGGTAATCCCGGTCGAAGATCCCTCCCCTCATAATATTGTACAGCACATTCGCATAATGCCTCGAGCTGCGGAGGGTATCCTGGGTACACTGAAATCCGTCGGCTGCTCCGGCCAGAATCTTCAGCCTTTTGGTACCCGAAGCTATATCGGAGGATAATTCAGCTTTAAGCGCTTCGGGATCCTCAAGTTTCTTTTTGATGGCAGCGATATCCGAAGCAGTCTGATTGACGTTGGCAACGATCTGCCATTCCATTTCGGTCTCTGCTTTTAACGCGGTACGGCAATGGACAAAATACGCCCCTTTTTCAGCCTTGACATCGGTCTCCTGCTTGGGGTCAATTCCTTTTCTGAATGCTTCCAGCTGAAGGGAGGAAACCAGGAATGAAGATTTTGGTATACCCAGAGACCAGGCTATGTTAGCTTTGAGCGCTTCACTGGGCTCGGCCTTGTCCACGATAATGGCACTCAAGGCAAAAATCCCAATACCTGCTTCGGGTATGAGTTCGCTACGTTTATAGGCGTCCACCAGATTGCTTCGCATATTCTGCAGGTCTGCATTGACCCCGTATGGCAAAATATTCTGGAGACCGTCCAGGAGACTGATCTTCAGGTCTTTTGTTCCTGTATTGCGCAAAACGGATTTACGTACGAAGCCATACAAATTACTGGAGTTCCACTGGTAACGAAATTCCAGCCCGAGATCCTCATTGATCTCTTCGAAAATGACCTTATTCCCAAAGGTATTCTTGTAAAGGTTACGCTCAATGTGGTACACGCCATCATATCTTCGGGAAAAAGGTTCCCATAACCATTCACGGTCCCCGTCCTCAATACGTAAGACGGTTTTACTTCCGGTGATATCGTAGGATTCAGTGATCTTATCATCGGTGTAGTAAGGAAAAAGGGCGTATTCACTATTCTTCCTCCCCGCCGTAAGTCCGCCGTTGCTCGACAGGAACATCCAGTGGTTAGAATCGCTCACGATACTCATAAAGAAAGGGCGCATCATATCACTGTTGCCGATCTTGTAAAAGATCTCGTCGCCAATCGTAACCTGACTTCCTTTTACCTCTTTATCCCTTTTTTGCAATACGGTATTTCCAACCTTGACTCTTTTCATAATACTCTTATACTTGACTTTTGTCTCTAGTTATATAGTTCACTGTTTGCCATCAGGTGTCCTGATCAGGGATCACTCTAAATGGAATATTCGCGGTAGCAGCCTTTTTATTCGTGTCCTTTGCGAAAACAAAAAGCCGATAGAACCCCTGCTCCTGAATTTCTAATACAGCCGAATTCTGTCCAACCTCAACAACGGCGTCCTCTAAGGTCTCGGGTCTTTCCTCCCAGTCTCCCCCGTCCTTGAGATCCTCGCTTTCATAAAGAACTTCCCATTCGAAGGTGATTCCGAGGTCATTCCGGGCTTCCACTACCACTTCAGCCGTGTACCTCTGCTTCGATTTTAGGATGATATCCCCAGTGGCGTCCCTGCCGTCAAGAAGAAAAGAAAGGATCTGAGGGGCCCTGTGTTCGGGCCATTTACCCTTCCATATCCTGTGCATGACATCCACGCATTCGGTTTCCTCTCCTCCTTCGAGGAAAATCCCATACCAGGTGGGAGTGCGCTCCTGTTTCTGCCCCCAAAGAAAGACATATGACCCCACGCATTGGGCAGGATCTGCGGCGATGGCATCCTGATATCGCTCCAGGTATTTCTGCGCCTTTACGGTACTATTTTCTTCAATGGGAGCTCCCCATGACGTCTGAGGCACCTCCCAGTGTCCGGTTGCCCCCCATTCGGAAACAATGTAGGCCCCTTCCCATCCGAATTTTCGAACCTGCCTTGGTAAAATAGGCAAGTTGCCATAGAGTTGGAAGGAGAGCAGATCCAGATCAGGGCACCTTTCCTGTATAAGGTTGACCTCCTTCTTAAAGATGCCTGCCAAACTTGTGGTGGTAAGGTGAAAAGGATCCACTTCATGTATCATTTCAGAGATCTCATTGACCGCATCCCACACCTTGGGGTTATTGTATTTCAGGTTGAGTTCGTTGCCTATCCCCCACATCAGGAGGGCAGGATGATTCTTCAGCTCAAGAACCTCCTCCCG
>NZ_JBFGBM010000231.1:0-3530 GCF_041567615.1 Muriicola sp. | reverse complement strand
TGGCTTCTCATTGTATTGCTCGTTCTGCTTGGGGTATCAGCCTATTTATACCAGGCCGGATTTTTCAAAGATTTGATCTGATACGGGCGGCCACCTCTTCGAACTCTTCAGGAGAGAGGGAGACCTTTTGCTGAAAGGTAGCGTTGGCCATGGTGTGTAATGGGATCAGATGGACGTGCACATGAGGTACCTCAAGGCCAATGACGGTCATTCCCACCCTTTTACAGGGAACAGCCGCCTCAATGGCCAGTCCCACTTTCCGGGCAAACTTCATAAGACCCGCATAGGTTTGTTCATCCAGATCCAGGAGTTTATCCACCTCTTTTTTTGGAACGCAAAGGGTATGTCCGGCAGCATTAGGGTTGATATCCAGGAAGGCAAAAAAGTTTTCGTCTTCCGCGATTTTGTAACAGGGGATCTCCCCTTTGATGATCTTAGTGAAAATTGTGGCCATAGTACCGGTATAAAAAATCCCGTCATAAGAATGACAGGATTAAAGATAAGGAATATTCTTCCTCAGCTCCTGCTGATCTCCAGTATTTCCAGTTTAAGCGTTCCGTTGGGGACCTTGATCTCTGCAGTCTCCCCCACCTTTTTCCCCAGGAGTCCTTTTCCGATGGGAGAGGTCACGGAGATCTTTCCCGCCTTAAGATCTGCCTCACTCTCTGCCACCAGAGTATAGGTCATCTCCATCCCGTTTTGTTTGTTGCGCAGTTTCACGGTAGAGAGCACAAGCACTTTCGAGGTGTCTAACTGGGATTCATCAATGAGCCTGGCATTGGCCAGGGTCTCTTCAAGTTTGGCGATCTTGAGTTCCAGATGGCCTTGTGCTTCTTTGGCCGCGTCGTATTCCGCATTTTCGGACAGGTCGCCCTTGTCCCTCGCATCGGCGATCGCCTGAGATGCGCGGGGGCGCTCAACGTCCCTTAAATGATTGAGCTCTTCCTTTAATTTCCTTAATCCTTCCGCTGTATAATAAGATACATTGCTCATATCGTCTCGTTTTATAAATAGAAAATCCCCTGCATCTACTGCTCCCGCCGGGAACGTATTTTCGAGAGGATTAGGGTCAAATATACAGAATTTTTAATGACTTTTGCAGGGAGCCCCTGATGCGGAATCCCTATGAGAACATTAAAATTCTTACCCTTTTGTTTCATCCTGTTCTCCTGCAGCAATGACCAGGGACAGCGCAATCCCTACTTGCAGGAAATAGGCTTTCGTTTCGAGGTCAACCTGAACCTCCCGCTCTACAGTCCCCTGACCAATCCCGGAAATGCGGTCTATATAGGGGCACAGGGTGTGGGTATCCGCGGTGTTTTTGTGATGAATACCGGTTTCGCGTTCCGCGCCTTCGAGGCCAGTTGTCCTAACCACAGCCCAAGTCCCTGCTCCACGACCCAACTGGAGGGACAAACCGCCGTATGTGCCTGTGAGGGATATGAATACAGCCTTTTTACCGGCCAGCAGCTCTCCGTGCCTCAGGACGGAAACCGATATTTCAACATGCTGGAATACAGGGCAATCCAGAGCGGAAATATCGTTACGATCAGCAATTAGGGCCGCCGTATGTTCATTACAGGCCTTCTTTCCTAGAATTCAAGCTGGATTCCCGCCAGGAAGTTGATTCCCGCCTGGGGATAATAACCCGCTCCTTCTACAGTCGTGGTCGTACCGGGGTTGCTAAAGGTGTCATCGAAGGTGAAGAAATACCCATTAGACACGTATTTGGCATCGAATACATTGTTGACCAGGGCCGACAGGACTACCCTCTTCAAATACTTCTCAGGCCTGATCTCATAAGACACATTAAAGTCTGTCTGGGAATAGGCCTCCAGGACCGAGGCCTCGGAATCTATATTTCCCATATACTGTTTCCCTACATATTTGGTCAGCAGGGCCAGGGTAAAATCCGAATTGGGTTCATAAGCGATCCTGTTCCCGGCGATAATCCCCGGGGAATAGGAAATATTGGTGTTTCCCAGTTCCTCCAGGACACCGTCCCGTTGGAAAACGTAGTCTATATTCTTGTTTGTCGACAGGGCGAGGTTGGGTTGCCAGATAAAAGAGTCTCCCAGTTTTACAGCCGCATCGATCTCGAGGCCAAATCGGTAGCTGTCCCCGACGTTTGCTCTCAGGGGAGCCCCTACGTCATTCAGTTCTCCCGTAAGGACTAGCTGGTCCTTGTACCTCATATAAAAAAGGTTGGTGTTGACCTGTACATCGGGGCTGATATAGCGCCAACCCAATTCGAGATCGTTCAGGCGCTCAGGTCTGGGATTCCCGTTCTCATAATCGTTTCGGTTGGGTTCCCTGTTGGCCACTGCCCATGAAAAATAGAAATTGTTATTCCGGTTCAGGTCATAGATCAGCCCGGCCTTGGGATTGAAAAAACTGAAGGTATCATCCACAATGCCCGTCTCATTCCCATCGGCTTGGTAATTCACCGAACGCACCTGCAGGTCACCGTAAAAACTCCAGCGGTCAGTCCATTGATAATTAGCCTTGGCATACAGGTTCAGATCCGTTTTTCTGGAGGTGTCGTCGTAATAGCGGTCTCTGAGATCCGCACTGGGAGCCAGCCTGGCCCAGATTACCTCTCCAAAATGGTCGCCTTCGTACCAGTTATACCCACCCCCCAGTATAAATTTTACTTTCTCAAAGTCCCGGTTGAGGGAAAAGACCGTGCCGTAAAAATCATTGTCGAGCCATCTCCTTCTCACCAGATCCGTCTCCGTGACCAGTTCCCCGTTAACAGTTACCGGCTCGAAACCGTAAGTTTCGAAATCATCGTCTTCCCTGAACTGTTCAAAATATCCTCTTCCCCTGGTGTAGTGCAGGGCGATATTTGAATTCCATCCCCTGCCAAGGGCCTGGTTCCAGTGCAACTGAAAATGGTCCTGTTTATAGTCATCCACCTCATTCTCATAGAATCGGGTCTGCCCGTTCTCATCCGTGTACTGTCCGGCCGGATTGAACCGCCTGTCATTCGCCAGGGTCTCGGCATCAATCCCGAAGTACGCCTGGTAGGTGATCTCATGCCCCCCGAAGAGCAGGGCCTTTACCAGGGTGTTCTCATCCCGGAAAGCCCCCTGGAGGAAGTAGGAGTCCAGGGCTGAGGAAGCCCTGTCGATATATCCGTCTGAGATGATCCTGGACAATCGTCCGGAGAACTCAAAGGCATCGCCCAGGAGCCCGGTAGAGAACTTCACGTTGTTTCGCATGGTATTGAAGCTGCCATAGGATGAAGACAGCTGAGCGTAACCCTCTTCGGAAACGGCATCTGTAAGCAGATTCAGGCTGGCCCCAAAAGCCCCTGCGCCGTTCGTGGAGGTTCCCACCCCCCTCTGTAGTTGAAGGTCTTCTGTAGAAGAGGCGAAATCGGGCAGGTTTACCCAAAAAGTCCCATGGGATTCAGAATCGTTATAAGGGATTCCGTTGATGGTGACGTTGACCCGCGTAGCATCGCTTCCCCTCACCCGTATTCCCGTATAGCCCACTCCGGCCCCTGCATCCGAGGTAGTGACCAC
>NZ_JBFGBM010000230.1:0-3537 GCF_041567615.1 Muriicola sp. | reverse complement strand
TATGGAAAATCTGTCTCCTGATATCCTGTTGCAGGATAAGAACGATCTGGAATTTATGGAGGGGGATAAGCTTCCGCGATTTCTTGAAACCAATGTGCCCTACTGGGGTAAACTACGGATCAGGGCGCTGGATTCACTGAAAGGATGGACCTTGCATTTAGAAGACAAAATGATCGGACCTCCTGTTTGGACCAAAAGTAACGGGCGGGTAGATGTGTATGCCTACTCGGGCAGAACACTGTTGTTCCACCAGAAAACGGGAGTAGGAGTTCCTGCCTCGGAACGGGCAACGGACTACAGTTGGATGCTAAACAGCATCCGCCTTGAAGACCTGCCGACAGACGAACCGGTTACACTGATCATAAGGGCAGAAGGCAACGATTTCGGTTATCCGGCCTATTTCAATTTAAACGCTCGTAGCCCGGATCAACCCTATTACCATCAAATCAACCAATTTCACCACGGCTTTAATACGTTTATGTTCGGGGTGACCTTTATCATCTTCCTTTTCTTCCTGCTGCAATACCTCTACCTGAAGGATCCTGTATACTTCTGGTTTTCCCTTTGGCTGTTCTTCTGCACGCTCACTCAGGCCATGACGATCGGACTGATCATTGACCGCCTCCCCTCCTGGAGATACCCCTTTTGGTTTATCACTGCCAACGGTATCTTTTTCACCTTTTGGTTTTTCGGCAGGGCTTTCGTCGGGTCTAAACAAAAATTCCCAAAACTCGATACATTCATACTGAGCCTGGCCCTGTTTGTATTGGCCGAAATCGTGCTCACTACCCTCTATGTCATCTTTTTCAACCCTGACATTCATTTCATCGAACCGGGGTTCCATTTCCAACTGTTAAACATCTATACCCTGGGTAGTCTGATCATTTCGGTGATCTTGTGTTTAAAAAAAGACCTCTTTGCACGATATTTCGGGGTTGGATCATTGATTGCAAGTATATTCCTGGTCATTGGCACCCTTTGGTCCATGGGATGGATCATACCCCCCTTCAAGCTCGATCCCTATGGGACGGGATTGTTTTTCCAGATCGTATTGTATTCGTTTGGCATGGCTTACCGAAGTCAGAAGATCAATGAAAGCATCCAACAGGAACGCCTGAACGCCACACGATCTCTGGCCGAAATCCAGCGAATGAAGGACCTCGATGAGGTCAAGACCCGTTTTTTTGCCAACATCAGCCATGAGTTCAGAACGCCTTTATCCCTGATCCAGGGGCCTTTGCAACAGGCTAAAAAATCTTCTGCCAATTCGGGCGGACCCATCTTGATCGGACAGAGAACCTACGATGTCATCAAACAAAACATAGGTCGACTCCAAACCCTGGTAAACCAACTTCTCGATCTTTCCAAATTGGAGAGCGGTACGGTGCATCTAAAGTTGCAGCAAGGTGGATTGATCCAATATTTACGCTCCCTGGTGTATTCCTTTGAAAGTGTTGCCGAACAACGGAATATCAGCTTTACAACCCACTTTCCTAGGGAAATGGATCAGGCCTATTATGACAAGGACAAACTGGAAAAAATCCTGAGCAACCTGCTCTCCAACAGCTTCAAGTTTACCCCTCCGGGAGGATCCGTTCGCGTAGATGTGAACAGCTCTCAAAAGGCCCTGGTCATCGAGATCAGTGATTCCGGCAGCGGTATGAGCAAAAAAGATGTGGACCGGATCTTTGACAGGTTCTACAGGGTTGAAGGTACCGAGGTTGAGGGTTCGGGGATAGGCCTTGCCCTGACCAAGGAACTGGTGGATCTCCACCGGGGGCAGATCAGCGTGCACAGCGAGAAAGGGAGGGGTACGACCTTCAGGGTCAGGATCCCAATCGAGCTGGAAGAACTCCCGAAGGCAGTTAAGATCGAACAATCAGTCCGTGAGGAAGAAACCGTTTCTGTTGCCGATACTGGAAGAGTCACGGTAAAAACCGAACTTCAGGAGCCTGTACACGATAAAGACCGGGAAGTGGTCTTACTGGTTGAGGACAATGAGGATCTGTCTGTATTCATCAGGGAGGTATTATCGCCAAGGTTTGAGGTGATCAGTGCCAAAGATGGCCTTCAGGGAGAACGCCTGGCTTTCGAACATATTCCGGATCTCATTGTGTCGGATGTCATGATGCCTAAGAAAGACGGATATGAACTTTGCAATACCCTGAAGACGAATATCAAGACCAGCCATATCCCCATCATCATGCTTACAGCCAAAGCCGGGCAGGCTAATAAGCTGGCCGGACTCACCCAGGGGGCGGATGCCTATCTTACCAAACCCTTTGATCCTGATGAATTGCTGTTGAGGGCTGAAAACCTCATCCAATCGCGTAAAAAGATCTGGGAGCACTTTAAGACGCTTGAGTTTGTTGAATTAGCAGATCTGAAAATCAATGCCGTGGACGACCAGTTCCTGCAAAAAGTGATACAGGTGATCAAAGATAATCTGGACAATGAATCGCTTTCCGTTGAAGATATTGCTTCCGAAGTCGGATTCAGCAGGGCACAGCTCCACAGGAAACTAAAGGCGCTTACTAATAAATCGGCCGGACAACTTTTAGGCGAGATGCGGCTGAACAAGGCAAAGGTCATGCTGCAGAACAAGGCCGGATCCGTGTCGGAGGTAGCCTATTCCGTGGGGTACTCCAATTTGTCTTATTTCACCAAGAGCTTTAAGCAGAAGTTCGGTGTATTGCCCAGTAAGATCTGAGCCCGGATGCTAGATTCTTTGGTGTCACACAAAGCCTCACTTTCCGTCCTGAATGGGCTCCGATTCCGGCATCATCTTGTTCAGGATAAAATAGACCGGGCAGAATTTGGTAGCCGGACTGATCAGCTGCAATCCTCCTACGGCCACAGCGATCCAGAGAAAATTCAGGTTCTGGGTGTAGAGTGTCAGCCCCACACTGATCAGATAAAGCACGCCTACGATGGCATCGTGCGCTCTTACTTTGGCCTTTACGTCTTTCATATCATTGGTTTTAGGATGGCTTAATTTACGAAATGAGCACCTGATATCCAATGGGTTATAATTCGACTTTATTCCCGGAGTTTTTCTGCGACGCTGTCGTAATACGCCTGGGTCAGCACCTCCGTCCAGATAGTAGGTTGTGAACCTCCATAGATGGCTAAATACGTTACAGAACTGTTCTTTGTGGAACTGTGCCAGTGCTCCGTATCCTTATTGCATTTTATCACGTCCCCCTTCCTGAGGATCGCAGGTTCCTTTCCCCTTTCCTGGTAATACCCTTCCCCATCCACGTAAATCAGGATCTGTGGTGAAGTGTGCTTATGCCAGTCGAGGGTAGAATTCGCCCTGAACGTAGCCTTGGTAATGTTGTAATCGAGATCGCCGTCTGCTGTGAGAAGGGAATTCAACCAGGCTTCCCCTATATAATGGGTGTTGGGAGCTTTGACACCCTCCTCGAGATAAGAAGAAACGCTATAATCAATATTCTGGGCACTTAGTAAAATCGAAGTAAAAATAAACAGGCATGTGATCAGATTTTTCATGGGTGTTTGATTTTACATAAAGAT
>NZ_JBFGBM010000229.1:0-3551 GCF_041567615.1 Muriicola sp. | reverse complement strand
TAAATGCACCGTATGCACAATATCGACATAGATTTGGTGGAAATGACCCTGGATGTCATGAAATACGCCATCAACAGGATTACCAATGTGTCCCCCTCCCTGGGGGACATAAAAAAAGAAGAAGAATTATTCGACTTGGTAGGGGAGACCATCACGCCCAAAGGGATTGGGGGGGAGAGGGCCTTTCAGCTCTTTAGGGACGTACTTGTTAAGTCGACCGTGCCTATAGACCACCCAAGGCACCTGGCCTTTGTGCCGGCGTCTCCTACCCGGGCGGCGGTGATGTTTGACCTGGTCACTTCTGCTTCCAGCGTTCACGGAGCCTATTGGATGGAAGGGGCGGGAGGTATTTTTTGCGAAAACCAGGCTATGAAATGGCTGATCTCCCTCACAGGAATGCCAGATGGTGCCTTTGGGGTCTTTACCAGTGGGGGTACTGCTGCCAACCTGTCGGCCATGGTAACGGCCAGGGAATATTGGAGGAGGTCTGCTGCACATGTGAACAGAAAGGGTTTGATCATGACCTCGGTAGGGGCGCATTCCTCCATCAAGGCCATGGCCAAGGTCATAGATGCCGATGTGCACCTGGTAGAGACGGAGGACAGGCTTACGGCCGATCTGCTCCGCCGGGAGATTCGTTCCTTGCCTGCGGAAAAAAGACAAAATTTATTCGCTGTGGTAGCCACGGGTGGGACGACCAATGCAGGTATCATAGATGACCTGGAGGGGATAGCAGGGGTTTGCCGGGAAGAGGGGTTGTGGTACCACGTGGATGCGGCCTATGGAGGCGGTGCCCTGGCGGCGGATTCTGTGCGACACCTCTTTGACGGAATTGAGAAAGCAGACAGCATTACCATTGATCCGCACAAATGGCTTTTCTCCCCCTACGATTGCGGCGCGGTCCTCTACCGGGATCCGTCCCTGGCTCTGGAGGCACATAAACAGGAGGGGTCTTACCTAGATATCTTTAAGGATGAAGGCGCCAGCGGCTTTAATCCCGCCGATTATCAGATCCAGCTTACCCGAAGGTTAAGGGGTATGCCCCTTTGGTTCTCCCTGGCGACCCATGGCACCGATAAATACAAGTGGGCAGTTGAGAGGGGGATTTCCCTGGCAAACATCGCGGGAGAGCTCATCGAGCAAAGGTCAGATCTATCGCTGGTCAGGCCGCCAAGCCTGTCTTGTGTCCTGTTCCGGAGAGAAGGGTGGGATCCGCAGAGGTATCGCGACTGGACCTACCGAAATCACAGGGAGGGCATTGCCCTGGTGACTCCTACCCAATGGAAAACCGAAAAGGGATACGAAACAGTGCTGAGGTTTTGCTTTATCAACCCGGATACCACCGTGGAAGATATCAAATTGATCCTGGACACATTAAAGGACTGAGCCGATTTCAGGGGACAATAAATTCCCCTTCCCACCGGCCGTCTTCCCATGAATAGCGCACCCGGATATGATTGGGACGTTTGAGCCGGAGATACTCGATCTTAAAAGGAACGATCTCCAGAATGCAAAAATGGTCCTCGTCTTCCAGGTAATCCAGTTTTTCCGGACTGGCCAGGCTCGTGCCTGGTGCAGAGGTCGTAGTATAGTCCTTCTGCGCATTCTTGTCTATCCCGCTCCAGTATTTTTTCTTAGCCTCCTCATCCTGAACGATGAGGGCAGGACCTTCAATTCTGATCTGGGTGAGGGTGTCGGGATTGTAGAAAAGAAGACCGACTTTTTTATTTTCCTTCAAATGAATCATTTTTTTGGAACGCCTGTCTGTATAAATGGTCATCCTCAGGTCATCGGATACTTTTCTGAGGACTACGGTACGCAATCTGGGGACCTGATCGAGGCCCACGGTGGCCAGTGTGAAATATCTGAAGGGATGGTCTTTATGGGTGGCTCCTTTTTGTAGTTCTACCTTGACTTCCTCTAAGTACGTATTTATCATCCTCTGGAAAATTATGCTTAAATATAAAAATTTTAATGTTCGGGGTAGGGTTTTTTAAAGATGAGTTGTTCTATAAGAAATTGCTTTGAAAAAGAGAATTAGCAGAGTGTCATAAAAATTCATGTGTTTAGGTTGGTTTTTGATTTGAAAAGCCTTGACCGTAGGGGTCAGGGCTTTTTTTTTGATCCTGCCCCCGGACAAATATGAACAGGTACTGACAAAGGGAAGTTCTGCGTTGATAAGTGGGGGATAAATAACGAAAAAACTTAGGCTGAAAATACCTCAAATTGCTATTTTTGGCCATGCAAAACAACGTTCTCATCCTCGATTTCGGATCTCAATACACCCAGCTCATAGCACGCAGGGTCAGGGAATTGAATATTTTCTGCGAAATAAAGCCTTATAATCATCTTCCCGAAAACCTTTTGGAGTACAAGGCGGTCATCCTTTCCGGCTCGCCTTTCTCTGTTCGGTCTGAAGAAGCGCTTCATCCCAATCTCGACGGGATCAAAGGCAAGATCCCTCTATTGGGTGTGTGTTATGGAGCTCAGTATATAGCCCATTTTCACGGAGGAAATGTGGCCCCATCCAAGACCAGGGAATACGGCAGGGCCAGGCTCGCTACGATCAAAGACGGGGAACCCTTTTTCAGGAACATCTCTGTGGGTTCCCAGGTTTGGATGAGCCACTCCGATACGATACAAAAATTGCCTGAAGGGGCAGAATTGCTCGCGAGTACAGAAGATGTGGAGAACGCTGCCTACAAGATCGCAGACGAGAAGATATATGCCATTCAGTTCCACCCTGAGGTCTATCACACAACGGACGGAAAACAGCTCTTGGAAAATTTTCTCGTGGGCATAGCCGGGTTGGAACAGACCTGGACCCCGGATGCCTTCGTGGAAACTACGGTAGCGAGCCTTAAAAAAGAAATAGGGGATGACAAAGTGATCCTGGGGCTTTCCGGGGGTGTTGATTCTACGGTAGCAGCCGTTCTTTTACACAAAGCCATCGGAAATCACCTGCATTGTATCTTCGTCAACAACGGCTTGCTGAGGAAAAATGAATTTGAAGAAGTGCTGGAACAATACAAGTATATGGGCCTCAATGTAAAGGGGGTAGACGCTTCGGCACGCTTTTTGGATGCACTTGCCGGAGAAGAGGATCCCGAAAAGAAGCGAAAGATCATCGGGGGCGTTTTTATCGATGTCTTTGATGATGAGGCTCATAAGGTGGAGGATGCCAAATGGCTCGGACAGGGGACCATCTATCCGGACAGGATCGAATCGGTTTCAGCTTCCGGTGGGCCTTCGGCTACCATCAAAAGCCATCACAACGTGGGCGGGCTCCCTGATTATATGAAATTAAAAGTGGTAGAACCCCTGAAAATGCTGTTCAAGGATGAGGTGAGAAGGGTAGGTGCTACCCTGGGGATCGCTGATGAGCGGCTGGGAAGACACCCATTTCCCGGCCCCGGCCTGGCTATCCGGATTTTGGGAGACGTAACAAGGGAGAAAGTTACCATTCTACAGGAAGTGGATGCCATATTCATCAATGGATTGAGGGAATGGGGCCTGTATGACGATGTGTGGCAGGCCGGAGCCATGCTCCT
>NZ_JBFGBM010000228.1:0-3611 GCF_041567615.1 Muriicola sp. | reverse complement strand
TGCCTGGCGAAAGGTTCCGGCAGGGTGGGAACAGGCTGTGTAGCCCAGGGCTTTTCCCCGGGTAAGGCGTTCTGAGACACAGCCTTCTCCTCGATCGGGAATACAGGTTCTCCACTAACCCTGTCAAAGAGAAATACATACCCGTGCTTGGTGATCTGGGCCACTGCATCCAGGTCCTTTCCCTCTTGTCTGAGTGTTACCAGGTTGGGATTGGCGGCGAGATCCCGGTCCCACAAATCGTGATGTACCGTCTGATAGTGCCAGATATATTTGCCGGTCATGGCGTCTAGGGCGACCAGGGAATTGGCAAAGAGGTTTTCCCCTTCCCGAATGCCTCCATAAAAATCTCCGGCGACAGAGCCTGTGGGGATGTATACGATTCCTCTCTCTTCGTCCAGGGACATCCCTGCCCAGCTATTCGCTCCTCCTAACTTCTTGTAGGCTTCCTTATCGGGCCAGGTATCGTATCCCACTTCCCCCGGATGGGGAATGGTGTGAAAGATCCATTCGCGTTTTCCGGTGATCACATTATAGGCCCGAACATGGCCCGGGGCCCCGTCAGCTGATTCAGCTACCCGGGACCCAAGTATGATCAGATCCTTGTAAATGATACCGGGCGAAGTATTGGCGATAAATGGATTGAAAGTGCCTGGGTCCCGGTCCAATGCTTCACTCAGCTCAATATAGCCCCCTTTTCCAAATTCTCGGAGAGGTTGGCCCGTAGTTGAGGAAATGGCATAAACGCGGGCTCCTACATTGTAAAAAATCCGACTCTCATTCTTTGCGTCCCCCTGCCAGTAGACCAACCCCCGGTTAACCTTATAGAAACGATAGGGGTCTTGGGCGTGGGCGCTGTCTTCCTCAGCCGGGTCGAACACCCATTGGGGTTCCCCCGTGGCTGCGTTGAGGGCCAGGAGCTTCAACCGTGGTGAAGAACCGTAGAAAATCCCATCTACCACAATGGGGTTACACTGGTTCTGGGAGCGGTTCAACGTGTCCCTGTCTCCTGAACTGTACCGCCAGGCTACCAGCAGGTTTTGAACATTGGAAAGGTTGATCTCTTCCAGAGAAGAATACCGACTGCCATCCTTGGTGCCTGCGTAGTTTTCCCAGGCTGTGTAATCTGAAGGTGAAACTTCCTGATTACCGCTCTTACAAGCCAGCAAAGAGCAAATGAAAATCATGACGTACTTCGAGCGGAGTATGCTGATTTTCAAAAGATGTAAAAAAGTAAGAGAGCCCAATTCTGGTTGTAAATATCCTAATACTGTCCCTGAAGGTAAGAAAAATGGCGAAGCCCTTGATGTACCATTAAATATTACTCTCAAGATTCAAGACTTCACCCGATCGAAGGTCAATACCACAATAACAAAGCCTTATTGTGGACCAATAGCCCGGATTGCTCCAGGTAAGGTAGCCTTATCGATAGGGGGCCATAATTGGACGTATTTATCCTGGTAGAGTTCCATATCCTTGTATACGACATCTAACATCTTAATAGCCTGAAGTATATGAGGTCCTTTGTTGAGCATGACGCAATCTGCTCGTTGTGCCATGGCGGCATCCGTCATTTCAGCCCGGGAAGGAACACCTTTTTTTGCCAGATTCTCCAGGACCTGTGTCGCCCAAATATCAGGGATATGGGCCGCCCTGCAGAGCAAAAGTATCTCCCTTTGAATTCGGCCGATATTATTCCAACCGCACTCTACCGCCAAATCTCCCCTTGCGATCATGACCCCTACAGGATAGGTCTTCATCGCCTCCAGCATGATCTTGGCCAGATTGTCAAATCCCTTTTGAGTCTCTATTTTCAAAATGATCCCAAATCCTTCAGGGGCGTTCAATTTTTTTAACTCGGTCATCAGGTCGTGGACATCACGTTTTCGATTTACAAAAGAAACATTGACCGCATCGGCATGCTGTACCACAAAGGCCAGGTCCTTTTTATCCTTGATGGTCAATCCCTTAATATCTAAATGGCTCCCTGGGAAATTAATACCCTTATCGGCCCTTAGCTTGCTTCCCTTTTTCCTTGCTTTTGTAATCTCAATCAGTATTTCATCCTGATCCGCCTTCTGTATGACTCCCTCTATCTTTCCATCATCGAAACACACCTGCTCCCCTTCTTTGACCTGCCCGAATACCTCCTCTAATGTACAGGAGATATGAGCGTGGCGAACCCCATTTTCCTTCTCGTCTTTATACCCTGAACCACCGGGAACGGCATCTTTATGTAATCGCAATAAATCGCCCTTGCCCAAAGTCAGGAAAGATTCTGCCCTCGGCAGTACCCCCACTGACAGGGGAGGGGAAGAAAAATCCGGGTCTTTATACAATTTCATCCCTGTTTCCAGATAACAGGTCTTAAAGCAATGGGCCACACAACCCTTGTCTGTTTTCTTGGCTATGGTCAGTTCCCTTCTTTCATTCCTGCTATCCAGAAAATACAGACGGTCGCCAGATTTGAGCTTTTCCAGCGCAGAGAGCTTTACAGGAAGATGAGGAAATTTGGATTTGGGATGCGCTTCAGGGCCCATCCAGATCTTGCATTCCTTTATCACTTCGCCACGTAAATTCTTCTGAGGTCTGTATTTAACGACCCTGGGGCCTTCTTCCAGCATCCCAGTTCTGACCTTCGGACCTCCCAAATCCATCGTGATCTTACAATTGTTGTTCAATGACGCAGAGGCTCTCCTGATATTCTGGATCATCAGCGCCCATTCCTCCTCTGTATCATGAGCACAATTGATCCTTGCACAATTCATCCCATTGGCGATCATTTCACGGGCCAATGTATAATTGTAGGCTACTTCCGTCGGGAGTGTGACCATGATGCGGGTACGCCTCCCCTTGGAACGACTCCCCAGCAGAGATTTGGCATTGGATTTCCCGAGCCTGTTGCTCTTCTTAAAGGTCAGATGCGCCTTGTGCTCCTGTATGGGCCTGTCGTTCAACAATGCCTCCAGGATCGCTTTACTGGCTTTGAGGCTAGCCATGACATGGCCTTCAGGTTTATCGAGGCGGGAGAGCCCCATATTAGCTAGTTTCTTCTGTATCGGCCGGAGGTCCTCTTTTCGCAAAGCCCGGTAATGAACCAGGTTGACAGCGCTCTTTGCAAATTTTGGATGAACAGCAGCAAGCTCAGCCGAATATTTGACCTCGTATTTCTCAAGCCTTTCTGTGATCCCGGAAATCTCCTGTATCAACCAGCTTATTCTTTCCGATTTCTTGACAGCACCTGCCATGATGTAATTCCTGAGCCATGAGTAGTACTTTAAATTTACGACATATTTGGCAGATTGATAGGGGATACAATGAAGATCCTGAATTAATTAGATAGTGCGTATAGTCCTACATTTCTGTTCTCAGGAAAGCGCACTTCTCCAGATTTTCTCAGTTGACCCCTCACTGCATTGAATGATCTGGAATTGGATTGGATTATCCCGCATAGCGGGATGTTCCATCGGGAGACCGCGGCTGCAACCTGCCTGCCGGCAGGCAGGATAGAAAATCCACATCCCGCCAGTGGCGCAATGAAGGTTTTTTTATTTCAAGCTATGCGATTTAAAGATGCTGGATTATCCCGCATAGCGGGATGTTCCATCGGGAGA
>NZ_JBFGBM010000227.1:0-3638 GCF_041567615.1 Muriicola sp. | reverse complement strand
GAATCCTTCCTGATGAGGCTCGATGAATTCTACCGCATCAAGAAAACGGACCACGAGCTGTACAAACCCAGTAAAAAACACCATTTTAGCATGTACCTGGACGGGGATTTCTATTCCCTCTACCTGCGCAGGCATATCCTGCCCCTGGACGACCCTTTGAGCAAACTCGATACGCACATCCTTTATAAGACCATCCTGGAGCCGATCCTGGGTATCACGGACCTGAGGAATGACAGGCGCATACAGTACGGATACGGCAAGCACAACGTGATGAGGATGAAGACTGAGATCGACAGGGGGAACTTCCAGGTTGGGTTCAACCTCGTGCCCATCACCATCGAAGAGATCAAGGCCGTTGCAGATGCCCAATTGGTTATGCCCCCTAAAAGCACTTATATAGAACCCAAACTTAAAAGTGGCCTGACCATTTACGAATTATAGAATACACCATGTCCATAGCAGAAAACTTGAAGGAGATCAGGAAGGACCTGCCGGAACACGTGGAACTTGTCGCGGTCTCCAAGACGAAGTCGAAAGAGGAGATCATGCAGGCCTATGAGGCGGGTCAGCGCATCTTCGGCGAGAACAGGATACAGGAAATGACAGAGAAATGGGAGGCCTTACCCAAGGATATCTCCTGGCATATGATCGGTCACGTACAGAGGAACAAGGTAAAATATATGGCCCCCTATGTCAGCCTGGTGCATGGGGTTGACAGCCTGAAACTCCTCAGGGAGATCAACAAGCAGGGAAGGAAACACAAAAGGGTGATCCCATGCCTGCTCCAGGTCTACATCGCCAGGGAAGAAACCAAATTCGGACTGGATGAACAGGAATTGCAGACCCTGATAGGCAGCCCTGAATTCGGCGAATTAAAGCATGTCCAGGTAAAAGGCCTGATGGGCATGGCTACTTTCACAGACAAGGTGGAAGTGATCCGAAAGGAATTCCACTCTCTCAAGGTCATGTTCGAGACGCTGAGAGAGGTACTGCCTGGGATCAGCATCCTTTCCATGGGGATGAGCGGGGATTATAAGGTCGCCCTGGAAGAAGGAAGCACCATGGTAAGGATAGGAAGTAGTATCTTTGGAGAAAGGCAATAAAATTCAGGAGAACCACAACATCGGATGTATTCGATCCTAGACATAGAGACCACCGGAGGGAAATACAATGAGGAAGGGATCACGGAAATCGCGATCCACAAGTTCGACGGGCATCGGGTGGTAGATAAATTCATATCCCTGGTCAATCCGGAAAGGGAGATTCAACCCTTTGTAGTCAACCTTACCGGGATCAACAGCAAAATGCTGCACTCGGCTCCAAAATTCCACGAAGTAGCGAAACGCATTGTCGAGATCACAGAAGGGACCACCCTCGTAGCCCACAATGCCCAGTTCGATTATCGCATCCTGCGAACAGAGTTCAGGCGACTCGGTTATAATTTTGAGCGGAAGACCCTGTGTACAGTCGACCTGGCCAAACAACTGATCCCGGAGGCAGAGTCGCACAGCCTGGGAAAACTGGTACGTTCCCTGGGGATCCCCGTGAGCGACCGCCACAGGGCTAACGGAGATGCCCTGGCCACCCTAAAATTATTCAAGGTGTTGCTGAACAAGGACCTCGACAAGACCATTATCAGGGAGGTCACCAGGGCCGAGACCCTGGGAGAGCTCAGCCAGAGACAGTTGAGGATCGTAGACCAGATGCCTTCAGAAACCGGGGTCTATTATATGTTCAACAAGGACCGGAAGATCATATATATCGGGAAGAGTACAGACATCAAGAAAAGGATTAACCAGCACTTTACCTCAGACACCGAGACCGGCAGAAATCTGCAGAAGGAAACCCGAAAAGTAACTTTTGAACTCACGGGCAATGAACTGGTGGCGTACCTGAAAGTAAATGAGGAAATCAAGAGGAATCCTCCCAAATATAGGGTTAACGGGGAAGACCTTGCCCTTCTGCCGAATCACAACGGAGAGGTTAACCAACAGAAGGAACCGTACTGCCTTGATGGGAAGGATGTCATGGTAGTCGACAAAGGCAGGGAAACAGGGGAACGAAGTGCAGTACTGATCAAAAACGGGCAGGTTAAAGGGATGGGGTTCTACGAACTCAACCATCAGATCAATAACCTGCGTATCCTGGAATCCATCCTAACACCGGTTAATGGAGGTGTGGAGGTCATAAAACAGGTAGAACTCTATCTTACGTATAAAAAGGTGGTTGACATCATCGAAATCAATTCACCCGACTGATGGGAAAACAAAGGCAAAACGATTGGAAATCCAAGTTGCACGAGGTCATCTACGGCACGCATACCTCGGCCGGTAAGCTATTCGATATCGTACTCCTGGTGGTCATCGTCTACAGTGTGATCATCGTGATGCTGGAGAGTGTTCCGCGTATCGACCAGAAGTACCACGAATTTTTGAACATTTCGGAGTGGATCGTGACCATCCTTTTTACCATCGAATACATCCTGCGGATCATCTGCATCAAAACTCCCAAGAAATACATATTTAGTTTCTTCGGGGTTATCGACTTCATTTCCACCATCCCAAAGTATCTCTCGGTTATTATCGGTGGTTCACAATACATGACGGCCTTCAGGGCGCTGAGGCTCTTGCGGATCTTCAGAATCCTGAAGCTTGTTCGGTTCGTAGGGGAATCCAACAATCTCCTGAGGGCCCTGAAAGGGAGCAGGACCAAGATCTTTGTCTTTGTCTTCTTCGTCCTTGTTCTCTCCGTTATGCTCGGCACGATCATGTACCTGGTAGAAGGCCCCGAACATGGATTTAACAGCATTCCTCACAGCGTGTATTGGACGATCGTCACACTTACCACCGTGGGATACGGAGATATTTCCCCGGAAACCGGACTGGGGCAGTTCATCGCCACCATCATCATGATTGTGGGTTACGGGGTGATCGCGGTACCGACCGGGATCGTGAGTGCGGAATACGTCACAGACCGGAGCAGAAGGAAGGGTCAGAAGCTCAAGGAGCGTACCTGTCCGGAATGCGCCACGGCCATACTCAAGGAAGACGCCCACTATTGCCGTGTCTGCGGGCTCAGGTTAAAGGATGAATGATGGTTCGGAAAACCCTCCTGGTAATTGCGGGTCCCACCGGGATAGGCAAAACGGCCCTGGCGATCAAACTCGCTGAACACTACAATACGGAGATCATTTCCGCAGATTCCAGGCAGTTTTTTAAGGAGATGCGTATTGGAACAGCAGTGCCATCCGATGAAGAACTCAGGGCAGTCCCCCATCACTTCATCCAGCATATCAGTATCCAAGATCCCTACTCTGTAGGGGATTTCGAAAGGGATGCACTGAAGAAGCTCGAAGAACTTTTTAAACTACATGACATCGTCATCATGGCCGGGGGCAGCGGGCTGTACATCGATGCCGTCCTTCACGGTTTTGACTCCTTTCCGGAAATAGACCCCTCCATCCGCACCCAGCTCAAACAGGAGTTACGGGATAAGGGTCTTGCCAAACTGCAAAAAGAACTTCTTGAATCGGACCCTGTCTACGCAAAAAAGGCAGACCTGCAAAACCCACAACGGGTCATCAGGGCCCTGGAAGTTTGCCGGGGTACGGGAAATCCGTATTCATCCTATCTCGGGAG
>NZ_JBFGBM010000226.1:0-3646 GCF_041567615.1 Muriicola sp. | reverse complement strand
TCAGGCTGACGGGCAATGGCCTCCATGGCAGAACCACCGATCCTACCGATACCAATACCAACGCCGATTACTACCAATCCTGCACCTACCATTACTGGAATTTCCATACGCTATCTAGTTTAAAATTAAAATTCAATTCATCAATACGTTTATCCCGGTTAACCCTTATAAATGGGCTAGTTCGGTGTCTTCTTCATGTTCGTGCTCCTCTGAGGCAAAGCCAAAATACAGGGAAGACAACATGGTGAAGATATATGCCTGTAACAAGGCGACTAATACTTCGATCAAAGTGATGGCAAAGGCCAGGAAAAAGGACAGCGGACTGCCAATCCAACTCTTAAAGATGAACATCAATCCGATAAGGCTCATCAATACGATGTGGCCTGCCTGCATGTTCGCGTATAAACGGATAAGCAGAGCAAAGGGTTTGATGATCAATCCCAGCAATTCAATGGGCACCAATATGATATAGATCGGGATCTTACCATACCAGGGCATGGCATCCCCCAGCGGATCCACCAGGTGTTTCCAGTAATCCTTGGTCCCTGTGAAATTGGTGATCAGAAATGTCAGGAGGGCCAGGCCGAAGGTTATCGCTATATTTCCTGTCACATTGATTCCCAGGGGTGTGAGCCCAAACATATTCAGGAACCAGATAAAGAAAAATATGGTCAATAAGAAGGGCATATATTTCTTATATCGCTTTTCCCCAATAGTAGGCCTTGCGATGTCATCCCTTATATAGATCACGATGGGCTCGAAAAACCTTCCTGCCCCTGTTGGCACACCGTTGTTCTTTGCATATGATTTTGCGAGGCTCGAGAACAGCCATAGCATCAGCAACCCGGTAATGATCATCATGACCACATTCTTTGTGACGGAAAAATCTATGGGTTTTGCATTGGTGATGTGTCCCTCTTCATCGTGGCTGAGGTTTCCGTCAGCATCGGTCTTATAGATCTTTCCGTGCTCTAAGGCGTAGTAATTGCCTCCGGATTCTGCGATGGTTTCCCCGTGGTGGAATTTTGAAGAAGAAAAGACATGCAATCCTTCGTCCCACAGGATCACGGGAAGCGGAATCCCCACGTAAACGTGTTCCCCGTTATCCGCAGTATAAGAAAAGATGGAAAAATCATGGGAATCTTTAAGGTGGTGATCAATATATTCCTTGATCTCAGTCTTGATATCCTTCTTGGAACCGTCTGCCGATTCCTCTTTGGCAACAGCCTCAAGAGAAAATGCAGTAAAAACGGTAAAAAGCAGTAAAATTTTAAGAGTAAAAAAACTTCTCATAAGGCCGTATAATGCGGGTCTCTAAAAATCGGTGCAAATGTAAGCTATTCTCCCAAAAAGAAAAAAGCATTTTCCGGTTAATTTTAAAGCCCGCCAACAGCTGATTTTGAGGCTTAAACCTTAGGATTCCTGAGGAGTATTTTTGCAGTGAATACGGTTTCGAATAAAAGACACAGCAGATAGGGTATAAAGAAGGCGCCGAATTCCGATTTGGTGACCAGGGCGTCTTCCCGGTATCCAGGGTAAAACAGGAGGAAGAAGACCAGGAATTTCAGGAGACTACCCCCCATATAGATAAACCCGATCTGATATTTGTATTTCCGCCTCAACATATAAAGAAGGATAAAGATCCCGGAGGCGAGTAAGAAATTTACGGTATAGGAGAGATAGAGCAGATCTGAGCCTCGCTCAAGACCCGCATAATCCTGCCAAAGCAGATGAAGCCAGAAGGAAATCAATAGCGCAATGATCAGGGAGAAAAGGAAAGTGGGAAGCAAGCCGGAAGTCCTCATCAGTACTGAATTCTTTTGAGCTGGAGTAAAACCACGTAGATCGCTATCGCTACACCCAGCAGTGTTGCTGCTGCAGTAAAAATGCCCTTTTCCGTTTGATAGTAGTGATCCAGCCAGATGCCTCCCTTGGCAGCGAGATAGATAATAACCCCCATCTCGATCCCAATGCCGGATAATATGGCAATATTCCTGAACTGGTTTTTACCTTTAGGACGCTTTTGCTGGTTCATTCTTACTTTGGGCGGACGACGCTTTAAAGGCTGAAGCAGAAGGACCTGCCGACTGGGTTCCTGTTGCCGTATTCATGGCTCCCTTCCCTTTCATGGAACAGGAAGCGTTAAAGGTAGCACCGGGTTCAACGGCCAGTTTAGCGACAGTAACGGTTCCCTCTATAAGGGCAGAGGCTTTCAGGGTCAGGAGTTCGGAGACCATTAATTCTCCATTGAAGTTGCCTTCGATATCCGCATTGAGACATTCTACCTTGCCATGGATATAACCATCCTTACCGATGACCACTTTTCCTGAAGTTTTAAGGTTTCCATTGAGTTTTCCGTCTATCCTGAAGTCGGCCTCGGAGACGATATCGCCTTTGATCTTGGTGTGTTTCTCTATCCTGTTGGGTTGTCCTCCTGTTTCTGTCATAGCTTTAGGTTTTTTGTTATCTGAAAACATGGATTTAGGGTTTTGGGGTTAAATTGAGCCTTCTGTAATCGTGTAAATTCTTATGTATCTGAACGGTTTTATAGTTATCAGCTAAAATTACGAAATTCTCATTACGGATTCGGTAATCTTTATTGTTTTTTAGCAGTTCAACAAACCCCAGGGCAAAATCCTTCGATTTAAACCCGTGAACCACAACAAACTCATCCTCAAGGTTATACACGTCTTTTGACACCTTGTTAGGATATCTGAGCTCTTTCAGGGCTTCCTCCAGCCGCGTCATGAGTTTTACCGCTGTTTCATCCTGGCTCCTCTTAAAAGGAAATACCACCTTCCAGTTTTGTGCTGATTCTCCAATACCCGAGACAAAGCCATTGGGTTCGAGTTTAGGTAACTGCTCAGCCACCATCTCCTGTGCTTTCTTGCCTTCGGCCTGGTTTGGATAGTTCAGGGCTACATAGTTCAGGGCTTCCTTGAATTCCCTGAATCCCTGAAGCCTTCCGATAGCCGTGGCCTTGAGCATCTCGAGCTTGGGAACGATGGGGTCTCCGGTAAAGCGACTGATAGATTCCTCGGCCCCGGTGATCACCCTCAAAAATTCCTGCTGTTTAAAAAGCGTAAAAAGTCGGGCATATTGGGCATCCGGGCCATCTTCAGAGGCCTCCAGGACTGCCCTTGGGTTCAGCAGCAACTCCGCATATCTCGAATTGGGGTGGTTGATGATGATATTTTCTCTCATATCTGCGGCCAGCGGACTTCCCACTTCCTCGTAGATCTTGTATAAATTGTATTTGGAAGGCAGGATAAGTCGCTCCTCAGGATCCGAACGCAAAACGCTTTCCAGCTTTCCGGCTGCCAGCATGTTCTCTTTGAATTTCTCCTTGTAAATCAATCCCAGCTGGTAGTTGGCAAAATTTCTCTCTTTTCTAAGACTGTCAATGACGCCGATATCCGACGGCACCAGGTTCAAATAATATTGCATGGAGTATTTCTGGTCATCAGAAAGGGCGTTGGGCAGATCGGCGCCTGCCAGGGGTTCCGAACCGATCTCTGCTGCCTGGGCGGTAGCCTTGTTGCTCCATCTCCAGTTGTCCTCCAGGGTGCGATTGCCCCACCTCCGTTTAAATTCGGTCTTTCCGTATCCCAGGCTGGTGATGTTGTAGAAATAGAATTTACCCCTG
>NZ_JBFGBM010000225.1:0-3660 GCF_041567615.1 Muriicola sp. | reverse complement strand
TTTGGGACTCAGATACCCGTGTAGTTTTCCGGGCTGATGGATTTCAATTCGGATTTGACCTTATCTGTGATCTCCAGGGTATCGATAAATCGGGAAATCGTTTCCTGCGTGATTCCATCATTCGTCCTGGTGAGGGCTTTCAGGGCTTCGTAAGGATTTGGATATCCTTCCCTCCTGAGGATGGTCTGGATGGCCTCGGCCACCACAGCCCAGTTATTATCCAGGTCGGCCTGTATCCTCTGCCCGTTCAGGAGGAGTTTACCCAGTCCTTTCAGGGTAGATTGCAGGGCTATCAGGGTATGGGCAAAAGGGATCCCGATATTCCTGAGCACGGTACTGTCCGTAAGATCGCGTTGCAGTCTGGACACCGGTAGTTTGGATGCCAGGTGCTCAAAAAGAGCATTCGCCAGGCCCAGGTTTCCTTCTGCATTTTCAAAATCGATGGGATTTACCTTGTGTGGCATGGCTGAAGAGCCCACTTCCCCTTCCTTGATCTTCTGCTTGAAGTAATCCATGGAAATATAGGTCCAGATGTCGCGGTTGAGGTCGATCATGATGGTGTTGATCCTCTTCAGGTTGTCAAAGAGGGCCGCCATATGGTCGTAATGTTCTATCTGGGTAGTCGGGAAAGAATGGTACAGTCCGAGTTCCTCCTCCACGAAAGATTTGCCGAACTCCTTCCAGTCGATTTCTGGATAGGCCACCTGATGGGCATTGAAATTTCCCGTGGCTCCCCCGAATTTGCTGGCATGGGGAATTCCCTCCAACAGTTTCAGCTGTTCCCTGAACCGCGTGATGAAGACCTCTATTTCCTTCCCGAGTCGGGTTGGGGAGGCCGGCTGTCCGTGGGTCCTGGCGAGCATGGGTACTGCTTCCCATTCTCCGGCCTTTTCTTCCAGGGTGGTGATGAGTTCTGTTATTCCCGGCAGATACACCTCCTGTATCGCCTCCTTAACTGAGAGCGGGATAGCCGTGTTATTGATATCCTGGGAGGTCAGCCCGAAGTGGATGAATTCCTTGAATGCTGACAGCCCCAGGGCATCGAACCTCGATTTTACAAAATATTCAACAGCTTTTACGTCGTGGTTGGTCGTCTGTTCGATCTTCTTGATCTCCAGGGCATCTTCCGTGGAGAATTCCCTGTAAATCTTCCTCAGGGGAGTGAACTTAGACCCGGGGATTTCCTTCAACTGAGGCAAAGGCAGATTTACCAATGCGATAAAGTACTCGATCTCCACCCGTACCCTGTACTTCATCAATGCCTCTTCAGAGAAGTAGGACACCAGGGATTTTACCTTTTTCTTATAACGGCCGTCTACGGGCGATATCGCCTTGATTTCTGTGGTAAGGTCTCGTGCTGAACTCATAGTTTCGAGAAAGCGCAAAGATAACTATTCCTTTCGAGTTTAGAGAGGCGAATACTTTATGGTAGAGGGGGATCGGATCACACTCCCTGATCCAGGAGCCGGGATACCAGTTCGGGTACTCCTTCTGATGCCTTGTGAGGGATAAGGTGGAGGTTGAGACCGGGGGTGGGGGCCAGTGCAGGCCGGGGATCCACCAGGTAAATAGGCACCCCTTCATCAGCGTAATAGAGCAGGGAGGCGGCAGGGTACACCTGCAGGGAAGTGCCGACGATGATCAGGATATCCGCTTCGGAAGTAATGGAGGCAGCTCTGGGCAATAAGGGTACCTCTTCCCCAAACCAGACGATATGGGGACGGAGCTGATTTCCGGCTTCACATACGTCCCCGAGATACAGGTCTTTCTCCCAGCGGTACACGGAATACGGAGGCGCGGTACTCCTGACCTTGAGCAATTCGCCGTGGAGATGGAGTACCCGACTGCTTCCCGCCCTTTCATGCAGATCATCCACATTCTGTGTGATGATGTGGGTGTCGAATTTCTTTTCCAGTTCCACGAGTGCCTTGTGACCCGCATTGGGCCTCGCCTGCAGCAATTGTCTGCGCCTTTCGTTGTAGAACTGCAGGACGAGTTCGGGGTTCGACCTGAATCCCTGGGGCGAAGCTACTTCCATGACATCGTGGCCCTCCCAGAGACCGTCTGCATCCCGGAATGTCTTCAGACCGCTGTCTGCGCTCATCCCAGCCCCTGTGAGGATGGTGATCTTTCTCTTCATCGCCTTGCTTTCTCCTAAAGATACGTTTTTCATATATTCGAACTATGGTGGATCCCGGTCTGATCGCATATCTGGAGTCATTCGTATCTGAAGATCGGTTAAGGCGATTTTCAGAAGTACTGCAATGGCGTACCCGATATATCACGGTGGCCATGGAAGATGTTTACCACCTCCACAATGCGAGTGCGGTGATCCGGAGTGCCGATGTATTTGGCCTTCAGGACGTCCATATCATCGAAGAGCGATTTGGCAAGCGACTCGACAAAAAGATCGCGCTGGGAGCGCAGAAATGGGTAGACATACACAGATACCCCACCACGGAAGCCTGTCTGAAGAGCCTCAGGGACAAGGGGTACCGAATACTGGCCACCACACCCCGAAAAGATGCCCTTTCTCTCGAGAAGCTCACCGTAGACCACAAGATAGCCTTCCTGTTCGGGGCCGAAAAAGAGGGGCTGAGTGAAAAGGCCCTGGAAAAGGCCGATGACCTGATCCACATCCCCATGGTGGGTTTCACGGAAAGCCTCAATGTCTCCGTGGCAGCGGCCATCGTACTTCAGAGGGCGACCTCCCTGCTGCATGCCTCCAGCGTGGACTGGAAGTTAAGAGAGGAGGAAAAAGAAGAAAAACGGGTGGAATGGATCAAAAAGTCGGTGCGGAACCTCGATAAAATTATCGCCCGTTACCATCAGGACCGTTAGAAAGATTTCGTATCTTACTTCAGCAACCAACTAATTGATAATGATATGTATACAGCACTTTACATCCTGCTTGTGCTGCTGGCCATCATCCTGATTCTGGCCATCATCGCCCCAAAATCCTATGATGTAAATCGCTCCATTGTCATCTCGAAACCCAGGAGCGAGGTATTCGATTACTTGAGGTACCTCAGGAAAATGGATGAATGGTCTCCCTGGGCCAAAAAGGATCCCAACATGGAACAGAAATTCACGGGTACGGATGGAGAAGTCGGTGCGATCAGCTACTGGAATGGAAATAAGGAAGTAGGGGAGGGGGAGCAGGAGATCAAAGCCATAGATCCCGGGAAAAGAATAGACGGGGAGCTGCGTTTTATGAAACCCTGGAAATCCCAGTCGGACTGCTACCTGATCACCGAAGACGCATCCGGAAATGGCACGAAGGTTACCTGGGGTTTTAAGGGGAAGAACAAATTTCCCATGAGCATTATGATGCTCTTTATGAATATGGACAAAGCGGTGGGCAAGGATTTTGAAGAGGGACTGTCTACACTTAAAAACAAACTCGAAACAAATTCTCAGTGATGGAATACAATATGGTAGGTTGGTTCGAGCTCCCTGTGGAGGATATGGACCGTGCAAAAAAGTTTTATGAGGCTGTATTTGACGTTCAAATCCACGTTCAGGATTTCAATGAGTTACTGATGGGGTGGTTCCCTTTTGCAGACGGAAAACCCGGTGCCAGGGGTTCCCTTGTAAAACACTCCGATTTTTATCGCCCAAGTGCCACTGACGGGCCATTGGTCTATTTTTCCTGTGAGG
>NZ_JBFGBM010000224.1:0-3696 GCF_041567615.1 Muriicola sp. | reverse complement strand
GCTTCGTCCAAAAAAGAACCCCGCGCTTTTGCGCGGGGTTTGCTGCTTGATGTGGTCCCACCTGGGCTCGAACCAGGGACCCCCTGATTATGAGTCAGGTGCTCTAACCAGCTGAGCTATAGGACCTTTTTTAGGGGACTGCAATATTACTACTTATTTTAGGATACTGCAATACCGGAGGCCCAACAAAATTACGGGGGATCCTATGTATAAAGGAGTGTCCGCTTTCTGAAAAAGGCCAAAAAAATAGTAGCTTAGAGATTTTTATTTCAAAATGCGCTATGAATAGCACAGAACCTAAAGCCCCTCTGAGTAAAACAGCCCTGATATACGCCTCCGTGGATGGACATACGCTCAAGATATGCGAAGAGCTGGCAGGTGTACTCTCAGCTCACGACCAGCCGGTTGAAATTATCAACATAGCAGATTTTGACGGGGACCTCGCTCCCTATGATCGGGTAGTCCTGGGTGCCAGCATCCGGTACGGGGTGCACGACAAAAAGATCATCGATCTCATCAACACCCGCCAAAAGGAGCTGGAAGCCAAAAAGACAGCCTTCTTTTCCGTCAACCTCGTGGCCCGTAAACCAGAAAAAAGCAGTCCGGAGACCAACCCCTATGTCGTCAAATTCTTTAAGAAAATCTCCTGGAGGCCGGACCTCGCGGAATGCTTTGCCGGGATGCTCGACTATCCCCGCTACTCCTTCTTTGACCGTACCATGATCCGTCTTATCATGTGGATGACCAAAGGGCCCACGGACCCCAGAACGGTCAAGGAATACACTGACTGGGAAAAGGTAGAGGGCTTTGGGAAAAGGCTGGTGAATCTTTAATCTCCCATATTTTTCAATATAGTTTATTACCTTATTGTCCTGAAAATTAAACTTCAAGCAATGATACGGACCACACTAGCCTTCCTGATTCTGTTCATCACCGGGTGTAAGACCCAGGAGAAAAAAGAAGAAACTGCAGAATCTGCTGCAACCGCAGTATGGGAAACCGATTTTCGGGACGACTTCGACTCATTCAATCCCGAAAACTGGCAGGACCAGCGGATCTGGGTAAACAACGAACAACAGTGCTATGTCCCGGACGGGGAATACGGTACCCGGGAGGTCAGCGATGGCACCCTGAAACTGAAGGTGGTCAACATTGGGGAGGCCATGCCCTGTGATAACCTCGACAAGCATGGAGAACAACACCCCGACACCCCTTATATGGCCGGGCGGATCTGCTCCAAAAACCGGAAGGAATTTATCAAAGGGAAATGGACGGCACGGCTGCGCCTTCACGGGAACGGACAGCCCAGCATGTTTCCGGCCTGGTGGCTCCTGGGAGCCCGCAATAACGAATCCCCGGTTCAGGAAGAAGACGAGACCGTATGCTGGCCGCTCACCGGATCCGGGGAGATCGACATCTTTGAACACCACGGGGACGTGCTGAAAGACCACTTCACCACTGGCGCCATCAAGAGCCAGGGGGAGTGCGACAAAGGCGACTGGTGGAGTTTTCGTAAGGATTTCCCTGCCACACTTGACGAGTATCACGAGTATTCCGTGGAATGGGAAGGCAGTGACCTGGTCTACCGCTTAGACGGAGAAGAGGTCTACCGGAATGAAGGAGAGGGAGACAACTACCCCGAACCCATGTTCGCCATCCTCAACTTCGCCAAGATCACGGATAACCCCATGGAAGGAGAATGGGTGATGGAGGTCGATTGGGTAACGCACGAAAAAAGGAAATAAATTTCTGCCCCAGTGTCAGTGAACAAAGGGGCAGAGTGGGGCTAATTAAATCTATTTGTCTGAGTTAAGCTCATAGATGAACCGCGTCATCGGGAGCATGGAAGCCACGACCAAAGAGGCCACCAGGCTAAAGATAAAGTCATAGGTAAAATAATAGATGACCCCCAGGGCAATCATGGGGAGTACATAACAACAGAGCCTGTAGGCCAGGCCGGGCGGTTTGGGGGTGTTTTTTTTCATCGGTTCTTTATGGCTATTTTATTTGAAATTTACCCTTAGCCCGTCAAAACAGCAATCAAAAATGCCTGCATCGTATTGCAGGCATTCTTCAATTATAAGTGCATTGGTCTTGAGGGTTACCGGACTGCAAAGTAGCTGCGGTCTATCTGGTAGGTCTTGATCCTTTTGTCTTCGTCAGACTTCCCTGGTGTTATCAGATCCTTTTCAAGGACCAAAAGCGTCCTCAACTGAAAATTAAGGTTCTCGATCACCTGGTTCTTCACCCGGATGTTATGGGCGTGACTCTGGGCCGGGTTTTCTACCAGGTCCATCACGGCCTGGGATTGCACTTCGCCTTCGGATCTCAACAAGAGATTGAGCACCTGAACAGAAGTAGCATCCATAGCTACGCCTTTACCGCCGTACCTGATCTTATCGGGATACACACCTACTTTATTTCGCTCCTGCAATCGCCTTACCCCAAAAAACAAGAATAAAACAACCCCTAAAGTAACCACCACGCCTCCGGCGACTTCAAGGGGAAATTCGTCGGTAGAATACATAGGTTCTTCCGCTATAGGTTTTTTCAAGACCTCTGATTCATCCAAAATCGTGTATGCTAAATCCACGTTTTCTGTACGAGATGGGTCTATTTGACCCACGAGGTAAAATTTCCCGTCATGGTAAAAGTTAGGGATGATATGTTGCTCTGAATAATGTAAAAAGAGTTTTCGGGTTTCTCCCCATACCTCGTAATAGGTCAGGGTATTGTGGATGGGGTCGGCCAATACCAGCTTGTATTCCTTGGGTACATCAAACAAGATCCTGTCTCCCATATGGGCCACCACAGAGTGGTTGTGGAGGTCATCGTTCAACCTTCCCATTTCTTCCCATCTTCTGCTCCTCATGTCAAACTTCCAGATCTCATGGAACTCATTCATCCTCAACGGATCAAAAGGATCGGTGGAGAGGCCCGAGAAAATATAGATGTCATTTTCTTTCTGGACCTGATACGAGCTCTGGGTACCCACTGGGAGTACCTCGCTTCCCCTCGGAGAAACAATTTCCCATTCGTTCGTTTCCGTGCTGAAATAGGTAAAGAAATTGCGTTGAGACCAGAACCCATACCCCCCGTACTTCAACAAGGTATCGTTGCGCACAAAGAGATTGCAATTGATCTGCATTTTGTGATCGAAGGACCGGTCGATCCTCCTGAGACTATCCCCTTCTAACCGATAGACCATCCCACCGGAAGTACTTACGAAATGCAGTTCGGAATCCACCACGATCGGGCGATAGGCCCGCACAAAATTGATCCTTGGGGGGTTCATGGGCATCAATTTGGACGTTTTGTAAGCAGGGGCATAGAATACGCGGACACTGTCTTCCCAAATCGCAAATATATTCCTGGTTTCCTTATCGAAGGCGGTAGCCTTTAAACTGTGGAAATTTCCAATGCGAAAGGTTTGGGAATAGGAAGCTAAATGGGGAGTAAAGCCCCATAGTATGAGGAATAACCCGATGGATCCCAGACTGGATAAGCGCATATCTCTAAAATAATATTTTTGTAAGAATTTACTATCGATACAGGAATGTTTTACCTGCCGATTTTACAATTTGATAACATCAAGAGGTTCAAACCAGCCTGGAAAACCTGCGATTGGAGTTGGGAAAATCGACTCCCATTGCAAAAACGAGAAATATACCTCCCAAAAAAGCTGCCAGGAAGGTC
>NZ_JBFGBM010000223.1:0-3705 GCF_041567615.1 Muriicola sp. | reverse complement strand
GCTCACCTCCCTCTTTAAGGACAACCGGGAAGATTTTGAGGCAAAATGGAACGACATCAAGATCGTGATCGAATACGGAATGCTCTCCGAGGAGAAATTCTTTGAGAAGGCTGAGGCTTTTGCGCTTTACCCCACGGTAGACGGTGCATATTACACCTTCGATGAACTCAAGGAGAAGATCTCCGCTCAACAGACAGACAAGGACGAAAATCTGGTGGTCTTATACGCTTCAGACAAGGAAGAACAACACAGTTACATAGTTGCCGCCAAAGAAAAGGGATACGAAGTGCTCCTGCTCGATTCCCCTATCGTTGGCCACTTGCTGCAGAAACTCGAGACCTCCAAGGAAAAACTTTCCTTTGCCAGGGTGGATGCAGACCACCTCGATAACTTGATCAAAAAAGAGGACACCAAGATCAGCAAGCTCTCGGAAGAAGAGAAGGAGACACTCAAGACGCAGATCGAGGAAGTGCTGGGAGACAAAGGGTATACCGTACAGCTGGAAGCCATGGACAGCCAGGCCGCCCCTTTCATCATCACAGAACCCGAATTTATGAGGCGGATGAAGGAAATGCAGAAAACAGGTGGCGGGATGTTCGGCATGGGTAACATGCCCGACATGTACAACCTGGTGATCAATACCAATCACGAACTCGTCAGTGAGATCCTGAATACCAAAACTGGGAAGAAAAGGGAAAGGCTGATCAACCAGTCCCTGGACCTCGCCAGGCTTTCCAAAGGCCTGCTCAAAGGGGAAGCCCTGACTAAATTCATCAGGAGAAGTTATGAGATGGTGAAGTAATTTTGTTTTAATTGATAAAAAAGACCGCTTTAACCAAGCGGTCTTTTTATTTTAGAGGCATGAATGAACCCTGGCATTTTTACGCCATGTCTGTCATGTACGCTTTTGCGGGAGTCATGCACTTCATTAAACCCAAGGCCTATATGCGGATCATGCCGGCCTACCTGCCTTTTCACAAGGAATTGGTTTTGATAAGCGGAGGAGTCGAAATACTCCTGGCCATCGGCCTTTGCTTCGAGCCCACCCGGGATCTTTCCCTAATCGGAATCATCGGCATGCTGGTTGTTTTCCTGTTAGTGCATTTTTACATGCTCAAAGGGGAGAAAGAAGGAGTCGGGGTTCCCAAATGGATCCTGATCCTGAGGATCCCACTTCAATTTGGCCTGATGTACTGGGCTTACTGGTATTTGTGATAAATTTCCATTTTATCAGTATGGTCCGTCAAACTCAAAACTTTATCAAAAAGGATTAATCAGACTGCTTGCTTTACCGGAATAAGACTTGCAACATGTTACAAAACCGGGGGATTTCGTTGTTTTTCTGTAAAGGGATGATTCAACTTAAAGATTGTTATATTTTTGTAGTAACCCTGATCTTCTATTCCCCCAATTAAGACCAAGTGCGATTCTTTAGGTATATAATTCTAACGCATGCTTTCTGATTTGAATATCAATTTTCAGATCCTGCTCGACGCTATCGGCCTGATCCAGGGTGTGACCATAGGTATTTTGCTTATGGTTATGGGCTTGCGCAAATACCGCAGAACCTTTTTTCTGGGCCTTTTTTTATTATTTTATTCTTTGGAACTGGGCTACTGGATCGCTATCAATACAAAGATCTCATCCGTTCACCCGGAATACTACCTGCTGCCTCTTAATTTTACCTGGATCCTCTTTCCTTTATTCTATATCTATACACAGCAGGTATCTGTCTTTTCAAATTCAAAGATCAAATACTGGCTCTTGGCACCGGGGATCTTGTCTATGCTGGTTCAGGTTGGAATCTACACCATGCCGTATGAAACAAGGATTGTCATCAAAGAATCATTCTGGCATGAACTTATCTTTTGGATACTGGGCACCTACTTTTCCTGGATCGTCGCTATCTGGAATCTGAGACTGTTGTATAAACACCGGGTAGAGGTGCTGAACACATACTCCTTTATTGAGCACAGAGAATTACAATGGGCACGGTTTTTCTTAATCTACCTGCTGTTTACTTCAGTCTTTAGTCACATGATCGCCTATATATTCCCTACAGCATTTGCGGATAATACCGTCTTCTCTCTCCTGGATCTTATTGCCATTTACTGGGTCTCCTATTACGGGATCACACAGCGAAACGTGCGCTCCCTCTTCTCTAACACCTGGAACCCAAAAGCCATCAGGAGTTCATCGTCCCCATCGAATCAAAACCCGGATATCAATACGGAGAGGTTGGGAGAGATCATGGACCATATCGATCGCCACATCAAGGAATCGAATTGTTTTATCAATTCGGACCTCACCATCATGGATCTGGCCGACGGTGTAGATGAGCACCCAAAATTGGTTTCAGAGGCGATCAATACCGTAACTGGGCAAAACTTCAATTCCTATATCAACCAATTTCGTATAACAAGGGCAGAAGAATTACTCAGAACAGACAAAGGCTCTCACTGGAGTATAGAAGGCATAGGCACAGAGGTAGGCTTTAAAAGCAAAAGCGCCTTTTATTCGGCCTTTAAGAAGTTTACGGGTACAACGCCCACCCAGTACCGGGAGAGTCGGGCTGCCTGACTTGACAAGGGCCTTGATATTCTTTTAATGGCATACCTCTTCTCAATGCGCCGCACGCACTCCTATGTCGAATCCTGTTCTTAACTTATCTCCCTTTTCCGGCTCACGAAATCGTCCTAAATTCAGAAATCAGAACAGTTGAACACCCACTATTTTACGGTTTTCTCCTGGAAAAATAACATCTTTAAGGAAAACTAACCGATGAACTCTAATAAAAAGAGTTTTATCCTGTTTATCCTTTTTATCTGGTCGGTGTATTTCGCGTGGGCCCTGGACGTAAATGCTTCTGTACAGACCTATCCCAAGGGCATCACACGTTACGACCTGCTGTTGCTCCCTTTCCTCATCATTTTCACCGGGTATTCCTTTTACCTAATTTTGAAAAAACGGGATTCTGACCGGACTTAATTACTTTCCCTGCGGACAGCTCGGCTGTCTCGTAAAAGGTTCAGAATCGCGGCAGGGTTGCATCAGCTCTTCTTACGAAAATTCCCCTGACGCCAACTAACTGTCAGAATCCCATTAAACCGGGACAGAGTGCATACCTCTTGCGTCTATCACAGGCGCTGACCTATACCTATTCTTACGGCCTTCCCATCACAAACTATATTCAATGACCTATCTTTATGATCAAAGTCGGGTATGTATTCAAAAATTGATTGATCAATGGACCTGAAACTAAATTTTCAATCCGCCCTCGATCTACTGGGTCTCATCCAGGGGCTGTCCCTTGGTATCCTGTTGCTGATCCTGAATCACCGGCATTTTAGAAGCACTTATTGGCTCGGGTTGTACCTGGTCCTGTTCTCGTTAAAACTATTGATCTTTATTCCCGGAGGATTAGACCTGGATCAACAATATCCTTCATTGTTTCTTCTGCCTTTCAATTTCTCCTGGTTGCTCTTCGCTGTCTTTTTTATCTATACCCAAAAAATCTCCATTTTCTCAGATCAGAAGATCAAGTACTGGCTTCTTTATCCGGGGATTCTCTCCTTTGTCGCTCAGGTATTTATCTACTTTCAGCCGTATTCCGTCAAAGTTGAGATTTCACAAAGCCTGATGTATGTCATCGTGTTCACTTATGCAGGCATTGCGTTTTCCTGGGGAGTGGGCCTCTGGAACCTG
>NZ_JBFGBM010000222.1:0-3706 GCF_041567615.1 Muriicola sp. | reverse complement strand
CCCCAATGTACCGGATTCTCTCCAGTACACTGCGATCTATGAGATCAAACCTCCCCTTCAGCCTGACGGGACCTATCTCCTCAGGGAGACGGGGGATTATGGCCCGGATGAACTGGAGTGGAGCTATGTGGCCAAGGACACCCTGTCATTTTACGCCAGTTTTATTTCGGGGGCGCATAGGATGGAGAACGGGAATACCTTCATCAACGCCGGACCGGCGGGCCGGTTCTTTGAAGTGACTCCGGACAGAGAGATCGTTTGGGAGTACCGCAACCCCTACAGGGGTAATGCCACCAAACCCAACGGGGATCCTGAGGACATTATGCCCGCGACCTATTTTATCTTCCGGGCTACATTTATTCCAGCAGACCATCCTGCCTTTGAGGGCAAGACCCTGGAACCCCTGGATCCACAGCCGGAAGAATTCAAGATGCCTCCACCTCCTCCTAAAGAAGAGAAGGAAGAATAATACCGACCCTTTACCTGCGCACATGAGCTCAGGATGATCATCTATCGAAATCTTCGACCCGAGTCGGAGAAGTCCAACCTAAAAACCAAGACCAATGAAAAAATTAGTATTTGTATTCGCCTTTTTCCTGTGCTTAGCCATAAGCGCCCAGGACAATTATTACACCATGTACTCCTTTGTGGTAGAACCACAGAATGAAGCTACCGTCTATAAACTGGTAGAGGATTATTATTCCAAGAACAAGCCCGAAGGGATCTATGTAAGGCTGTTCGAAAACCATTTTAAGGCTGAGGACATGAAGGCTACCCATTCCATCGTATTCCTGGGGACCCAGGAGGCGGTAGGGAACATGTATGCCGGAGGGGGCAATGTGAACTTTGACCTCTTTATTACCAAGCTCAACCAGTACATCAAGGACGGAGCGGGCTCTGCCATGGGCAAGCATATTGCCCTTAACGGGGATACCAGTACCCGATATCCCTTCCAGGTCTATTTATTGCTGGACGTGGCCGATCCCGATAAGTACGATGCAGAACATCAGAAATTCCACTCCAAGCACAACCCTCCGGGTATGCTGGTCAATATGGGGAATGTCATTGCCGGACAGGGCACAGGGCATTACAACCGATGGGCAATCCTGGGTTATAAGGACATGAAATCAGCCCTGGGAGGACCTAACCAATTGCTTTCCGGCCCTGCCCTCGCGGCCAGGCAAAAAGCCTGGGATGCCTATAGGGCTTCCAACGGGGGGGTTGAGGTGGTAGGCTCCGGGATGCGCGTACTGCTCGGCGCCTGGTAAAGTACCTTACAAAGAACCGGGAGGAGGTCCGGGAAGACAAAGACCGATGCTGGCTTAAGTATCGGTCTTTTTTCTAACTTGAACTTTATGAGACCAACAGGCATCATCCCTTTTTTCCGAAGGTTTCTGAATGGACCGGTGGCCCCTCTGGCTTTATTTTGCCTCATTATCTCCTGTGGGCAAGGACCCGGTGCCGGAGATATGCAGGCTAAAGCCCCTGAGGGGATGCAGTGGGTAGAAGGGGCCGAATTTATGCAGGGGGCAAGGCCAGACGATCCCATGGCCATGGCTTCGGAAAAACCTGCCCATCTGGTGAGGGTAGACGGCTTCTATATAGACCGGACGGAGGTGACCAACGCCCGCTTCAGGGCCTTCGTAAAAGAGACCGGATACATCACCACGGCAGAGAAGCCTGTAGACTGGGAGGCCATGAAAAAGACCCTCCCGCCCGGCACACCCAAACCGCCTGATTCTGTACTCCAGCCGGGATCCATGGTATTCACTTTGTCAAAAGAGCCGGTCTCAGATATGGGCGACATCTCCCAGTGGTGGCGGTGGCAGGTGGGGGCCAACTGGAAACACCCCCAGGGCCCGGACTCCTCTATCGAAGGCAAGGACCACTATCCCGTGGTCCATATCTCCTACGAGGATGCCCTGGCCTACTGCGCCTGGGCAGGCAGGCGTTTGCCCACAGAAGCAGAATGGGAACTCGCCGCTCGCGGAACTTCCCCGGAAGGGAGGTATACCTGGGGAGATGACCCCGCCCTTTTGCCCCAAAAAGCCAATACATGGCAGGGGATCTTTCCCGTCAGGGATGAAGGGCAGGACGGGTTTAATGGGCTTGCCCCGGTGGCCTCCTATCCGGAAAATGCCCGGGGGCTATACGATATGGCCGGGAATGTGTGGGAATGGACACAGGATACGTTCCACCCAGCCTATTACACCCTGGCGGCCCGCAAGGTGGTCTCTGTAAACCCCGGGGGCGCGGAAGCGCCCTTCAACCCCCTCCAGCCGGAAAAGGTGATCAAAGGGGGTTCCTTTCTGTGTAATGCATCCTACTGTGCCGGTTTCCGGATCTCGGCCCGAATGGGGATGACCCATGATTCTTCTACAGACCACGTGGGGTTCAGGACCGTGGCAGATGCAAATAAGATAAAATGACGCGGATTTTCAGGGGTTTCCCTGTACCACGCTCATTTCCGTGGTCGCATCCTGTATCGCCCATCCCCCGATAAGGTAGACCAGGGCGGCGATGGGCAGAAAGATCACCCCTATCATCTTTAAGAAGGTGCGTTTGGTGAGCTCGTTCCGGTCCGGGACCTGACCATTCTGATTAACGATCATCAGCCCCGTGGCCTTCTTCCCGATGCTGATCCCCTCCTTAAAAATGTCGAAGAATACAAAGTAGATAAGGTAGTAAAACAGGTCAAAACTCACCCGTATGTTCAGGGACCCATCCGTCGTGATGGAGTTCCATAAAGAGAATTCATTCCGCCAGACAAAACCCAGCACCCCGATCAGGGCGTTGATGATCAACAGGTCGATAAAAACAGAAAGAAAACGATTGCCTTTTATTCCCATAACGCGATGAAATTACAAATGACAAATTCCAAATTCCAAGGATCATTTATTAGCTAGATGTCCTTGGAATTTGGTGCCTGCCTGCCGGGAGGCAGGGCTGGAATTTAACCAAAATTAGAGAATGATCCTTATTGTTGCGAAGAAGGCGGTACCAGGCCTTTCATCCGCATATAGACAATGAGGTTGCCATAGTGTTCTATCCCGTGGAAGGCTGAAAAATCAAGGACCGTGCGGGCCGCATGGCTGCTCCCGAAAAAACCAACCATCCGGTTCATTTCCTCTTCGGTCAGCGTATTCCTGGCGTCGGCAAGTACTTCATAGGACTTTTTCAAGGCTTCGATCACCTCTTTTTTGGTCGCAGGGACCTCTGGCATGGGGTTGTCCTCCCCCGTGGCAATACTCCACATTCGGAAATTGGAGTCGGCCAAATGGGCTAAGATCTCCCCAAAAGTGCGCACCTCTTCCGTAGGCCGGAAATCGTAGTATTCCTCAGGCATCTGTTCTGCAGCCCTGGTGGCCATGCTCCGGGCGAAATTAAAGCCGAGATCTGCTGAAGACATGGGCGCCTCGGCAGGAGCCGCCTCCTGGGCGGGGGCACTGATCCAAAGCATCAATGCCATGGACAGGATGGAAAATGTTTTGAGTGTTTTCATAGTGGTTTTGGTGTTTTTAATAGTGTTCTCCACGTGGGATTTAGTTGTTAGACAGATGTGGCAACGTTTTGTTACAATTCAATACGAAACGCTCTTTTTCTTTTCCGTTCATTTTTTCTTGATAAAAAACGAACCAAAAAATCAAGAAAGTTTGTAGGAAATTTTTTGTCCGCATGTTTCAGTAAAATCATTTTCATTCTGTCT
>NZ_JBFGBM010000221.1:0-3709 GCF_041567615.1 Muriicola sp. | reverse complement strand
TATTCCAGGGAAGAACTGTTCAAGGCCGGGGAAATCCTTTACAATTATTTTGTAGGTGTCTTTCTTGAGACCTACGTAGACCTGATCCAGAAACACAATATCAATATCGGTTACGCCCAGGAGCGTATCTTTATCCTGAAATACTGCATGCTGGAAAAGGCGGTGTACGAACTGGGTTACGAAATGAATTCCAGACCCTTGTGGGCGGTCATACCCCTGCAGGGAATCATGAGCATAATCAATGAATCTAAATAACTGACGAAACATGGGAAAGGTAATACCTCACAGCCTGTTTACGGATTTCGATATCAACCTCTTTAAGGCCGGAAAGCACTTCAGGCTTTATGAAAAGTTGGGCTCTCACCCTATGGAGGTTAACGGAGAGAAAGGGACTTATTTTGCCGTCTGGGCCCCCTCTGCCAAGGCGGTTTCCGTGGTAGGCGACTTTAATTACTGGATTGAAGGGGATCATAAGCTCAACGTACGATGGGATGGCAGCGGTATATGGGAAGGCTTTATCCCGGGGGTCATGGCCGGTACCCGCTATAAGTACAAGATCCATTCACACAACAACGATATCAAGACCGAGAAAGCCGATCCCTTCGCCCGCTATTCGGAACAACCTCCGAAGACGGCATCCATCGTATGGGACAAGAGCTATAAATGGAAGGATGCCAAATGGATAGATTCGCGGAAGTCAAAAAACAGTCTTGACAGCCCTTTTTCTGTTTATGAGGTCCACCTGGGATCCTGGAAGAGGAATGAGAAAAATGAATTTCTGACCTACGAGGAGCTGGCCAAAGAACTGGTTCAGTACGTAAAGGAGATGAATTTTACCCATGTGGAGTTTATGCCGGTCATGGAATACCCCTATGATCCTTCCTGGGGGTATCAGCTTACGGGGTACTTCGCCCCGACTTCCCGATTTGGAGAACCTGAAGGACTCAAAAAACTCATCGATACCCTGCATCAGAACGAGATCGGAGTGATCCTCGACTGGGTACCCTCTCATTTTCCTGAAGACGCGCACGGACTCGGATTTTTCGATGGCTCCCACCTGTATGAGCACCCCGACAGAAGGAGGGGATATCACCCAGATTGGAAATCCCTGATATTCAATTACGGAAGAAACGAAGTAAGGGCCTTTTTGATCAGCAATGCCCTGTTCTGGCTGGAACAGTTTCACGTAGACGGATTGCGGGTAGACGCTGTTGCTTCCATGCTTTACCTGGATTATTCCCGTGAGGCAGGAGAGTGGGAACCTAATATCTACGGGAACAACGAGAACCTGGAAGCCATTTCTCTTATTCGGGAACTGAACGAGGAGGTCTATAAGAATTTTGATGGTGTCCAGACGATAGCTGAGGAATCCACCTCCTTCTCCATGGTCTCAAGACCAGTGAGCATAGGCGGACTCGGATTTGGGATGAAGTGGATGATGGGGTGGATGCACGATACACTGGAATATTTTAAGAAAGAACCCATCTACAGGCGCCATCACCAGAATGACCTGACTTTCAGCATGACCTATGCCTTTACCGAAAATTTCATGTTGCCTTTCTCCCATGATGAGGTGGTATACGGAAAACAGTCCCTCCTCTACAAAATGCCGGGGGATGAATGGCAGCGTTTCGCCAACCTTAGACTGCTCTTTGGTTATATGTTCACCCACCCGGGGACCAATCTTTTGTTTATGGGTGCGGAGTTCGGACAATCCTCCGAGTGGAATTTCCAGAACAGCCTGGACTGGCACCTGTTGCAATACGATTACCACAAAGGAATTCAGGAACTGATCAAGGACCTCAACGCCTTATATAAGAAACACCCGGCACTTTACGAGAAACAGTTTAGTTCCGAGGGCTTCCAATGGATCGATTACGGTGATGCCCAGAATTCAGTGCTCACGTATCTGAGGAAAGGACATGATGAAAAAGATGACCTGCTCATCGCCTGTAATTTCACGCCCGTGCCCCGGGAGAACTACCGCATAGGTGTACCCAGGACCCGGCAGTACAAGGAGGTCTTTAACACCGATGCTGCGAAGTACGGGGGAAGCGGCATGAAGAACACCATCAGGAAAGTCGCCAAGGAACCCTGGCATGGGCATAAACAGTCCATTGAGGTGAATATTCCGCCCCTCGGCATGGTCGTTTTCCACTGACAAAGGCCCACTATATCGTTGTAGTTTATAAATGATAGAGGTATCGTTTCCATTATTACGGTGAAAGTCTTTCTTTTGTTCGACCGTTAAGACAACTGCGCATGATCACGAATACGGAATTGGAATACAAGGGGAATCTCTACCCCGATCAAATAGCCGACTTCAAACAGGACTCCGATAAATTTTACTTCACCACTGAAAATGGTGTCATCCTCGAAATAACACTCATCCGGAACAGCACCATCAGGTTCAGGTATGCCACGGACCATGTTTTTCAACCCGATTTTTCCTATGCTATAAGTCCGACTGCACCCAGAGGGTACAGCCATTTTGAGCCCGAGGAAACGGAGACGGAATACCTGATCCGGACCTCCAAGGTGAGGATCCTGGTCGATAAGAAATCCCTCCGGGTACAGATCTCTGATCTCGAAGGGAATATCATCAATGAGGATGAGCTGGGTTTCCATTACGAGGAGAACTACGCCTTTGGGGGCAACACCGTCAAGATGAGCAAGATCACCCAGAGCGGGGAGAGTTTCTACGGGATGGGAGACAAGGCCACCCACTTCAACCTGAAAGGAAAAAGGGTGCACAACTGGGTAACGGACCAATATGCCTTCGGGAAGGACCAGGATCCACTCTACAAGGCAGTGCCTTTTTATATCGGCCTGCACAACAACATCGCTTACGGAATATTCTTCGACAATACTTTTAAGACCCATTTCGATTTTGCTCACGAAAGGCGGAATGTCACGAGTTTCTGGGCCGAAGGCGGGGAGATGAATTACTATTTCTTCTACGGCCCGGCCATGTCGCGGGTGGTGAGGTCCTATACGGATCTGACAGGAACACCTGAGTTACCGCCCCTATGGGCCCTGGGTTACCACCAGTCGAAATGGAGTTACTTCCCTGAAAGCCGCGTCAAACAGATCGCCAGCAAATTCAGAAAACTTAAGATCCCCTGTGATGCCATCTATCTCGATATCGATTATATGGATGGGTTCCGTTGTTTTACCTGGGACAAGACCAAATTCCCCGATCCCAAGCGTATGATCAAGGAATTGAACAAGGACGGATTCAAGACGGTGGTTATGATCGACCCGGGGATCAAAGTAGACAGAGATTATTGGGTGTACCAGGAGGCAGTGAAGAACGATTATTTCTGCAAACGGGCAGACGGACCCCTGATGAGCGGAAAGGTCTGGCCCGGACAATGTAACTTCCCCGATTTTACCAATCCCAAAGTACGGGAATGGTGGGCAGGTCTTTACAAGGAACTTATGTCTGAAGTGGGTGCTCATGCGGTCTGGAATGACATGAATGAACCGGCGGTTATGGAAGTTCCCACCAAGACTGCCCCTCTGGATACCCGCCACGACTTTGACGGCCATCCCTGCAGCCACAGAAAAGCGCATAACGTATACGGGATGCAAATGGTCAGGGCTACGTATGAAGGCGTCAAGAAATACGTCTACCCCAAAAGGCCCTTTGTGATTACCAGGGCGGCATATTCAGGTACGCAGCGGTTCTCCTCCACATGGACGGGTG
>NZ_JBFGBM010000220.1:0-3788 GCF_041567615.1 Muriicola sp. | reverse complement strand
GTACATCGATGCCGTCCTTCACGGTTTTGACTCCTTTCCGGAAATAGACCCCTCCATCCGCACCCAGCTCAAACAGGAGTTACGGGATAAGGGTCTTGCCAAACTGCAAAAAGAACTTTTTGAATCGGACCCTGTCTACGCAAAAAAGGCAGACCTGCAAAACCCACAACGGGTCATCAGGGCCCTGGAAGTTTGCCGGGGTACGGGAAATCCGTATTCATCCTATCTCGGGAGAAAAAAGACCCAAAGGCCCTTTCAATCGGTTATTTTGGGGCTGGAAGCACCCAGGGAAGAGGTCTACCGCCGTATTGACAGCCGAGTAGACCAAATGATGAAGGCCGGGCTGTTGGAAGAGGCCCGGGAGCTGATTGAGTACAAGCCCCTCAATGCCCTTAAGACCGTGGGGTATAAAGAACTTTTCGGGTACCTGAAGGGGGAATACGACCTGGATCAGGCCATTGATGAGATCAAAAAAAACAGCCGGAGATATGCCAAGAGACAGGGGACCTGGTTCCGGGGAAAAAAAGAGGTCCTCCCCCTGCCCCACGATTTGCCCATGAAAGAGATCCTGGGAATGATCACTCGACAATTAAAACTAAAGGAGGATGGATAAAACCCATCGCATCATCTACGTCATGGGTGTTTCAGGTAGCGGAAAATCAACCATTGGTAAGCGACTGGCGAATACCCTGTCACTCCCCTTTTTTGACGGGGACGACTTTCATCCTGAAGCGAATATTTCTAAGATGTCCGAAGGCCTTGCCCTGGATGACCAGGACCGAAGACCCTGGCTGGAGTCATTGAATCTGCTGGCTAAAGAGCATGCACGTACAGGGGCAGTGATCGTATGCTCTGCCCTGAAGAAAAGCTACCGAGATCAGCTTGAAAAGGGGATCTCACCTGAACCTGTATGGATCTATCTTTCGGGTAGTTTTGAGGTCATTTCAGCGAGATTGAGGCAGCGAAAGGGTCATTTTATGCCTCCAGCCCTGCTGAGATCGCAATTCGAGACGCTGGAAATCCCGGAAGGCGCTATAGAGATCCAGGTGAGCATGACACCGGAGCAGATTCTGAAAACCATCCTGGAAAAGCTCGGGAAATAAAAAAGGCACCTCTCATAGGTGCCTTATTTTTACGCTCAGAATAGCTTATTTATCGTTTTTAACGACCAGCCTGAAGCCCTCGCCGTGGATGTTCAGGATTTCTACCACATCGTCTTTTTTCAGGTATTTCCTGAGTTTGGCAATATAGACATCCATACTTCTCGAGGTGAAGTAATTGTCATCCCTCCAGATCTTGGTCAGGGCGAGTTCCCTCGGCATGAGATCGTTCTCGTGCAGAGCCAGAAGTCGGAGGAGCTCATTTTCCTTGGGGGATAATTTAATGGGTTCCTCATCCTTATATTTCAGGAATCTCAACTTGGAATTCAGGTGAAAATTACCAATTTTAAATTCATATTGCTTGCTGTCTGCCAGAGTATTGGAGGCCTTACGTTGAAGTATCGCTTTGATCTTCATCAGCAACACTTCTGAGTCAAAGGGCTTGTTTAAATAGTCATCCGCCCCGGCCTTATATCCCTTCAGAACGTCCTCTTTCATGGTTTTGGCGGTCAGAAATACGATCGGGATATTCTCGTTCTTTTCCCTGATCTCCTTGGCCAGCGTAAACCCGTCCTTGTAGGGCATCATCACGTCCAGAATACAGATATCGTAATTGTCTTTTTTAAATTTCTCAAACCCCTCCATTCCGTTCTTGGCGAGGGTGACATCAAAATCGTTCATCGCCAGATAATCCTTTAATACAATTCCGAAGTTGGGATCGTCCTCTACCAGAAGTATTTTCTTGTTTGCTGTTTCCATATCCATTTAGATTAAAGGCATTTTTATGTAAAAAGTGCTTCCTTTACCTTTTTCACTTTCTGCATAGACCTCGCCTTGGTGGTCTTCCACTATTTTTTTTACATAGGCCAGACCCAGGCCGTGACCTTTGACATTATGTATATCACCGGTATGTTCCCGGTAAAACTTTTCAAACACTTTCTTCAGTACCGCTTTACTCATCCCCGCACCCTGATCCTGTATCCTGATAATGATGTAATTCTTGGCTAATTCGGTATAGATATCAATCTTGGGTGCTTCAGGCGAATATTTGATCGCATTGTCCATGATGTTGACCAGCACATTCCCAAAATGCATATCGTTAGCCAGGATTTCCGACCTCTCTGCATCGAGGTGTGTATTGATGTAACCGCCTCGGTCCAGCACGATGAGTTCTACATGAGAGATCGCTTTTTGAATCAGTTCATGCGCATCTACCCGGTCTTTGGATATGTCGAGCTGGTTTTTCTCCAGCTTGGAAATCCGCAACACATTCTCAACCTGGGCATGCATCCTTTTGTTTTCGTCCCGTATCATTCCCAGGTATCGGATCACCTTTTCCTGGTCGCCTATGATCTTTGGATTCCTGATGGCTTCCACCGCCAGGTTGATCGTAGCGATTGGCGTCTTAAACTCGTGCGTCATATTGTTGATGAAATCCGATTTGATCTCGGAGATCTGCTTTTGCTTGATCAACTGATAGATCGCACTTGCATACGCGATCACGATCACCAAAGTGAACAAAAGCGAGAGGAACGCCATCCCCAATACCGATTGAAGGAGAAATTTTTTCTTCTTGGGAAACGTCAGCAAAAGGGCAAAATTACTGCTACCCTCACTGTTCTTGAATATTGGAGCTTTGTAAATAGTTGATTTCCCAAACCTGAACCTCCTGGATTTGATCTTGGTAGGCAAACCGCGGCTGTAAATACCGTATTCAAAATCGGTATCTATGGCCATATTGCTCAATTCCTGGTTCAGCAAGAGCTCAATTTCCTGTCTTGAAACCCGCTTATGGATAGGAACATTTTCTGCGTATTCCCTGTATACATCCTCAAAAACAGCCTTGTCAACACTGGTTAAACCTCCGATCTTTTCCAGTTTCTGAATAGGATTCAGCCTGTAGGACTTGCCATCCAGGCCGTACTCCTCCTTGAAGATCGTCTTGGTGCGTTTACTCGTGATATTCTTGAGTTGGGTGCTGTCTCCTCCTGAGATACTGTCAAAGAACGTCGAAGCGATATTGTATTCTTCTTCCAGGATACCGTGGGAGTAGAAAAGGATCTCGTTAGAATTGATATCCCTGTCAATAAAGAAAATATTGCTGAGTTGCGAACTCCTGATCTCTCCCAGACTGTCCTTCAGACTGAGGAATCTGTTGGAATATTCCCTCATCTCCCGCTCCTCAATCTTATCCGTTACCCGGTTGAGGACCTCCGCTATCGCATTTGAGAACTGTTCTTCTTTGTCATCGACCGACCGCTTGATCCAATACAACTGAACTGAAATGATTCCGACGAGGGACAAGCTCATCAGGATGACAAGAAAAACAAATAATCGCTTATTCATTTTGCAGTAAAATTAAAAATTTAACATTTAGGGGGTCGGGTGTTTAACCTAACCTTAACAAAAATGTTAAAATTGTGGATCGGGATCTGATTTGATCAGTGTTTCGTGGATTTTTTGCACTTTCCGGCGGGTCTTCTCCAGGTCTGTATTCTCGATCACAAAATGGGCAAGGGCCTTCTTCCTCTTTTCGGGCCACTGGTGTTTCATTCGTTCCAGAATTGCCGCTTCGGACAGGTTATCCCTCTCCTGTACCCTTTTTATACGGAGCTTTTTAGGGGCAGTGACCAGGATCATTAAATCGAATTCTCCACTGCTGCCATTTTCAAAGAGGATAGCCGCTTC
>NZ_JBFGBM010000219.1:0-3801 GCF_041567615.1 Muriicola sp. | reverse complement strand
GATATATCAGAAAGAAATATCCTCAATTTGAGGTCATCAGTTCCCATGAGGTTACCCGGGAATGGCGCGAATATGAGCGTACGAGTTCAACTGTACTCTCGGCCTATGTCAAGCCGATTGCCACAAAATACCTGAACAATCTCACTGCAAATCTAGAGCAGTTGGGGTATCGCAACAACCTTTATATTATGCAATCCAACGGCGGTATAACCACCGTTGAAGATGTTAAGGCCAATCCAATAACCTTGATTGAATCCGGTCCTGCCAGCGGTATGCTGGGGGCTGTGGTTTTAGGCAACACCATAGGAAAAGAAAACCTTATCGTGCTGGATATAGGCGGTACCACAGCTAAGTGCTCACTTATTGAAAATGGGGCGTTGAAGATAGTCACTACCTATAATATTGAGCACACAAAAACCCAGGCAGGATTTCCTATCCTCACACCGGTCATAGATATTGTGGAAATCGGAAATGGAGGGGGAAGTATAGCATGGCTGGATGAAGGAGGAAAAATGAGGGTTGGTCCTAAAAGTGCAGGTGCGAATCCAGGTCCTGCCTCGTATGGGAACGACGGGACAAACTTTACGACCACAGACGCAAATGTGGTTTGCAACAGAATTCATAAGGATTACTTTCTGGGGGGGCAACAATTGCCAGACATGAACAGTCTGAAAAAAGCTGTGGCACCTTTATGTCAGGCTTTAGATATGGATTTGGAAGAAGTGGCCAGGGGAGTCATTCGTATTGCCAATTCCAATATGGTGAATGCCTTAAAAAGCGTATCGGTAAACAAAGGATATGACCCCAGGGACTTTTCCTTGGTGGTCATTGGAGGCGGCGGTCCCATGCATGGGGCATATCTGGCCGAAGAATTACAGATACCTGAAGTGATCGTTCCTTTGAATGCGGGCGTGTTTTCTGCCTTTGGCATGTTGATGTCTGATCTCAGGAGGGATTACATAAGGACTGAGGTAAGCGGGCTATCCCAGGACCGCACAGCACACATTCGAGGGACATTTAAGGAGATGGAGCAAGTGGGAATCGACGCTTATGTCCGCGACAACTACCAGCCGGGAGACATCCGTTTTGAGTATTATCTGGATCTGCGCTATGAAGGTCAGGAACACTCTGTAAAACTTCGGCTAGACCAAACCGATGAAATCGATATAGCACAAGTTGAAAGTAATTTTCATTTGCTGCACCAAAAACGTTTTGCTTTTGAATTAAAGGGTACGGGTATCGAAATTGTAAACTTTCATTTGGTAGCTGAAGTAGAGGTCAATAAACCGGTGATCGCAAAAATTCCTGTTACAGGAAAAATGCTTTCAGATGCCCTGTTGACAAAGGATAAAGTCGATTACGATGAGCTCGGTGTGCATTTAAGCACATTTTATGACCGGGAAGGATTGGAACCTGGCATGGAAGTTCCCGGGCCTGCAATAATTGTTGAAAGTTCCACTTCCACAGTTGTCCCGCCAAAACACCATATGACTGTGGATTCCTACGGTAATTTGATCATTTATAAAACTACGTAAGTCATGAGTATCAACAAATTCACATCAGATATCATTCAGGACTCCCTTATATCCATAGGTGAGGCCATGTTCGAAACCATACAACGAACCAGCATGAGCCCCATAATCTATGAGGCTTTGGATTATGCCGTGGGTATTACGGATGATGAAGGAAGACTTTTGGCACAGGGAAATGGAGTGATTACTTTCCTGGCAGCGATGAGTCTCGTCGTCGAAGAAACTTTGAAACGTTTTAAGGATGACCCCTTGAAGGAGGGCGATGTGGTCATGGCCAACACCCCGTATGTGGGCGGAGGCACCCACCTCTCCGATATAGCTATTATTACCCCTGTATTTTTCAAAGGTGAAATGGTGGCTTTTACGGTTAACAAATCCCATTGGACCGACATCGGGGGGACCAATCCGGGGTCCGTTTCTACGGTTTCAACCGAAATTTACCAGGAGGGTATCCATTTTCCTTTTGTAAAAATTAAGGAAGGTGGAAAATACAACCAGGGCATACTGAAAATGCTGGAAGCGAATGTTCGGCTTCCCAAAAGCACCCTAGGCGATTTGCACTCCGGCATAGCGGCCAATGATGTCGGTGCTGCCCGGATTATCAAGCTTATCGAAAAATACGGCCTTGATGCCTACCGACAGGCAGCAAAAGAGTTTATGGAATACGGTGAGCGCATCAGTTTGCAGGAGTTGCAAAAAATTCCCAGCGGGGTTTATGAAAATACGGGATGGATAGAGAACGATGGATTTGGAAATGGTCCCTTTCCAGTAAAACTAAAGGTGGAGATACGAAAGGACAGGATGATCTGCGATTTTACAGGATCGCATCCCCAACTGAAGGGCCCGCTCAATTTATCGAGAACAGGGTTGGAAACGGCGGTGAGAGCAGCTTTCAAGGCCATCACCACCCCAACGCTTCCCGCCAATAACGGATCTTTCAAACATGTGGAACTGATCTGCCCGGATAATACTGTGGTAAGTGCCAATTCACCCGCACCCATATCAGTGTATTACGAAGTGTTCCTGGTGGCGATAGACCTGCTGCTTAAAACCTTGGGGCCCATAGTTCCGGATAAGTTGCCTGCTGGTCATTTCAGGTCTGTTTGTGTCACGTATATATCCGGAATGCATCCGGTGACCAATGAATTCTATGTACAGGCAGAGCCCTTATCAGGAGGATGGGGTGCCTGTGCGTTCCATGATGGCAACAGGGGACAATTTTCTTATGCCCATGGGGAATCCTATAATATTCCTGCAGAAACACGCGAAAGGAAGTATGGGGTAATGGTTGAGGAATACGCCTTTCACAATGAAGGTGGTGGATATGGCGAATTTCAGGGAGGTAACGGACAGTATCTGACATTTAAGATCCTGTCCGAAGAGGCATATCTCACAGGTGCTTTTCTAGGGTACTCCATTCCCATGTGGGGGCTTTTAGGGGGCAAGGATGGAAGTTACAACTACTTCACCGTCATTCGTAAGGATGGAACTGAGGAAACTTACAATATTGTGACGAATGTCAGATTGGAAAGGGGGGACAGGGTCAAACTGGTTACAGCAACAGGGGGAGGTTACGGCAAGCCGGAATCCCGATCAAAAGAGAGGGTGGCCCGCGATGTTAAGAATGGATATATCACCGAGGAACAGGCCAGAGAACATTACAATTTTCAAGAGGTAGTTTAATGTCTCAGTTTCCTTGATCTGAATGCCTCAATGGATGATAAACTCAAAATAGGATTGTGATGGAACTAATACCAGTAATATTTCCAACGGAAAAGGAGGGGTATTTAAAGGACCTGGTCTACAAAACCAAAGACCAGGTCGGCGTGAGATGTGGTACCGTGGTATTGAAAAAAGGGGACAGGTTGCCTTTCAAGACTTTGGATTATAACGAAATCGCCTACCTGCTCTCCGGCAAATTATCAGTGTACACTAAAGATGGTCAAAAGGCGGAGATGAATGCCGGGGATATGATCTATTTAGACAAGGAGGAAATCAGGGAAACGGACACCTTGGAGGATTCCCGAATACTATTTTTCCTTTTTAAACAGGGAAACACAAAAGAAGATTAGGGATGGCGAGTTTGGTAAAACAGGGAGTAAGATTTTTTGACAGCCAGGTGCTGTTCTGGGAAAACCCCAGGGTAATAGAGCGCATCAGTTCGCTTTTGGTGCTCATCTTTGTGCTCTGTGGTATCTGCAGCTTTTTATTGCATGCAGATTTCCTTCATCTGGGGAAGCATTTCGATACTTTTTTTGTGCATCCCTTT
>NZ_JBFGBM010000218.1:0-3817 GCF_041567615.1 Muriicola sp. | reverse complement strand
TCACCATCGAGATGCATCGTGCAGTTGCGCACGGGCAGATCGAAATGGCCGAGTGTGAAGCGATCGGCGAATTCATTCGCGCCGGTCGAGTAAAGAAAGTTTCCGGCGAACGCCCGCTGCTCGCTGCCGTTGATATCGCCTTTGTCATACATAACCAGCGCATCCCAGCGCGCGCGCGGATTCATGCCCCAGCCAACATGCGACGTCGCATACGCGTCTTTATCCTGCCAGACCGCGAGGTAGCTGCGCATCAGCTCGGCATCCAGACCTTCCCCTTCGATCTCTTTAGAGGAGCCATTCACCACAGTGATAAGTCCGCTTTCAGAATCCGTGATGCGCGTATAACTGCCTTTGGGAATGATAAAGGTGGCTGCCCAGGTCATACAGAGGAGCCCAAGCATGAGGGTAAAAGCATTGGGTAATTTTTTCATAACAGAGGTTGGTCAGTCCCTAAAGTAGTTTTTTCTGATCGGATATGGGAAAATTTGTAGATTTAATAAATGCTTTGAAATAATGAGATTGACCAACCAATTTATCTTCCTGCTCACTCTGATACTTTTTTCATGTAATAATTCTTCTGAGAATGGGTCCCTCACGGGGTTGCAGGCTCCAAAGGGAGAAGACAACATAGCCTATTTCTGGGGTAAGGTCGCCCTGGAGGCGACGGCCCGTGATACGGAACGTTTTTTGCCAAGGCCGACGATCACTTCTCGTTACCTGGGCCTCATCTTTACGGCTGTCTTCGATGCCTGGTCTGTCTATGATGAAAAGGCCAGACCTGTTTATCTGAGTGAGGTCGAAAAAAGACCGGGCTCTCTCAGGGACAAGGAAATCTCCATCTCCTATGCGGCTTATTACGCGATGAAGGAGTATTATTACAGTGATTCCCTCTATTTTAAGGAACGGATGACCCATCTGGGGCTGGATCCCGAAGCAAAAGACGTGGACGAAGATTCACCAATCGGGGTGGGCTATCTCGCCGCCATGTCGGTCATTAAAAACCGAAAGGGTGATGGCGCCAACCAATACGGAGAGGAGTCGGAGGGCAATCCACCTTATTTCGATTATACGGGATACCAGCCCGTGAATTCAGTAGAAGACAACAGCGACATTAACCGGTGGCAGCCCAAATACTTTATCAGCCTGGAAGGTGAGCGTTATGCGCCGGGTTGCCTGACGCCCTACTGGCAGGAAGTGGAACCCATCACCCTGGAGTCGGCAGATCAGTTCAGGTCGCCCCCTCCGCCCCTGTATGGTTCAGAACAATTGCAAAAGGAAGTAGAGGAAGTGGTTCAGATGCAGGCTGAGCTGACCGCCGAACAAAAAGCTCTTGTCGAATTTATGAGGGACGGCCCCAAGTCTGTACAGCAGGCAGGCCACTGGCTGGTCTTTGCCCAGGAATTATCCAAAAAGGACCAGCACGACCTTGACGAGGATGTGAAGATGTATTTTCTCAACCAGATCACGGCCATGGATGCCTTTATCGCTTCCTGGGACGCCAAGATGTTCTATGATTACGCAAGGCCCTATGCCCTGGTTCACGAGTATTTCAAAGGGCAGGACATCGAGGGGTGGGCCGGATTTGACCAGGGGTGGACAAAAATGAAAGGGGAACAATGGAGGCCTTATTCCCCGGACTCTTTCCTCTGCCCTCCCTTTCCGAGTTACGTTTCCGGACACAGCACGGTAAGTGGGGCCTGTGCAGAAGCGTTGAGACTTTACAAGGGTTCGGATACCTTCGAGGTAAGAGTTCCGTTTACAGCAGGGTCCTATACGGAACCGGAGTCTGAATGGAAGGAGGTAGAGTTGTACTTCCCTACCTTAACGGAAACGGCCAATATGGCAGGAATCTCCAGGGTTCTGGGAGGATACCACATCCAGGCCGACAATATAGAGGGTCTGGCCCTCGGCAGGAAGGTTGCGCATCAGGCATTCGAATTCTATAAGGATCACGTGGGGGAATAAGCTGGTTTCAACCTGCACGAACTAAATTCCTCTCAGAAGTGGATCGCTGTACAACAATTTGGATATCGGACATGGGGTTATAGCAGCCTTTTTTCGAAACCCAATTAAATCTTGGGAATTAATCCTTAACTTGTTATCTTTCTGAATAATTAAAACCAATTCAACATGAAAACGATTACCAGCGAAATAAACCAATACTGGGTCCATTTTCAGTCCGGAGGAAGCGATAAAAACAAAGTTTATCCCCGGGCCCTTGTCAAGTGCTATCACGACGATGATTTTGTAGTGCAGGTCAATTTCTATCCCGATGGGAAAGTGCCAGAAAATCACTATGACAAGAGGAACAAATTAGTATACCTGAGGTACCCCCTTTCCATGTACCCCAATGTGATCGATCTGTTGAGGCATGAAAAACCGATCTATTTCAGCTATAATATCGATCTGAAACTGGGTTACGTGCGTACAGGGAAAGAACCAATCGGTGAAGGTAACGAGGATTCGGACTATTAAAGATAAGTTTCCGGTATCAAAATACAGCAAAAGAGTCGGTCCTACCGGCTCTTTTTTATATCCTTAATGATCCGAGAATCAAGATGCCTTCTGTTATTCGATGATCCCTGTTTTCTTGGCGCGTTCTTCCCAGTTACGCCTGGCGAGGACCTGAAGGTCTTCCACATTGTCGCTTTCGTCCATGATCTCGAGACCCAGCAGGGTCTCTATCACGTCTTCCATGGTGACCAGGCCGCTTACGGATCCGTATTCGTCTACCACCAGGGCAATGTGTTCTCTTTTTCTGATAAAGTTTTCGAACAACTGTGGAATGGGGGTGTCCCTTCTTGTGACCAGGATATCCCTTTTGATATCAGCGAGGGTCAACTTTCCGTTCTCGTTAATGATCTCTTCCATGACATTGTCTTTGAGGACAAATCCTGTAATAGTGTCTACGGTTTCCCCGTAGATCGGGATCCTGGAAAACCGCAGGTGCGGATTCTGTTCAAAGAACTCTTCGATGGTCTGGGTGTCAGGGGCGATCTTCATCACGGCCCTGGGGGTCATAATGTCTTTGGCAAGGATCTCGTCGAACTGCAGGAGGTTCTTGATCACCTTGGATTCTGATTTTTCAAAGACGCCTTCCTCTTCTGCCATGTCGGCCATCACGGTAAAATCTTCCCTGCTCAGCACACTTCCCTCGTGACCTTTGCCCAGCAGTCTGGTGAAAAGCTGTAATACCCACATAATCCCGGTCACTTGCAGGGTCCAGACCATGGCCCTGAGGATTTGAGTAGAAATCCCAGTAAGTTCCCTCCAGTAATTCGCTCCAATGGTTTTGGGAATGATCTCCGAGGCCACCAGGACCAGGACGGTCATAATGGTAGATACGATCCCCACCATTAAGTCTTCGGTGAAGGTAAATCCGAAGATGGTATGAGAACGTTCTCCGTAGAGTTCGGCATAAGCCACTTTCGCCTGAACTCCAACCAGGATGGCCCCTACCGTATGCGCAATCGTATTAAGGGTAAGGATGGCAATCAGGGGTTTGTCGATATCCTTTTTAAGCTCTTCCAGGGCAAGGGCATATGTTTTTTTTGCCTTTTTTTTGAGGTTGATATAGGTTGGGGTTACGCTGAGTAACACGGCTTCCAGGATGGAGCAGAGAAAGGAGAAAAAGATCGCAAGGAAAGCGTAGAACAGTAACAGGCTCATGAAGCATAATTCTCTGGCGAAGATACGATAAATATAAAAAGCTCTAAAGAGATGGGAATCACTTCATTTCCCCCGGCAGTTACCGATTCTTTATAGCTTTTTATCGGTTCCTTTGACCAGACGGTCCGTCGATCAAAGGTAAGATTCT
>NZ_JBFGBM010000217.1:0-3820 GCF_041567615.1 Muriicola sp. | reverse complement strand
CTTCCGGGGTAGCGCAACGGCTGTAGGCCTCCTGTACCTGTTGGTAGAACCCGTTCTTAAGCATACGCACAGGCGCGAGGTCCTTTAAGGTGAGCTGAGTATCCCCCTCCCCGGCTGCAACCACCCTGTCCTTAAACTCTCTGTGGGAAGAGGCCTCGGCTGAGGCCACAAAACGGCTGCCGACCTGGACGCCGTCTGCCCCCAGTACCATGGCTGCCAGCATGGACCTGCCCGTGGCAATTCCACCGGCAGCGATCAGCGGGATATGGATCTTTTCTTTGACAGCCGGGATCAAAGTCAGGGTTGTGGTCTCATCCCGGCCGTTGTGTCCTCCCGCCTCAAAACCTTCGGCTACCACGGCATCTACCCCTGCCTGCTGAGCCTTGAGTGCAAATTTTACGCTGCTGACCACGTGCACCACCGTGATACCTTTTTCCTTGAGATGGGTTGTCCAGGTGGCAGGGTTACCCGCAGAAGTAAAGACGATGGGCACCTGCGTCTCCACAATGATCTCCATCAATTTATCGATATCCGGGTAGAGCATAGGGACGTTAACTCCGAAAGGTTTAGAGGTAGCTTTCTTGCATTTCTCGATATGCTCCCTCAATACTTCGGGATACATGCTGCCTGCACCGAGTAATCCGAGTCCTCCTGCATTGGAAACCGCGGAGGCCAGCCTCCACCCACTTGCCCAGATCATCCCGGCCTGTACTATGGGATATTGAATTCCAAAAAGAGTTGTGATTCTGTTATTCATATGCACATTTTCTGTTGAGGGTTGACAGATGGAAAACTCTCAGGAGATCACCCCTGATCCCACTAATTCCTCTCCTAGATACCAGGCGACGAACTGGCCTTCGGTGATGGCCGATTGCTTTTCGGCAAAATCGACGTAAAGGCCGTGTTCCATCTGATATAGGGTCGCTTTCTGCAGGGTTTGTCTGTAACGGATTCTCGCCATGACTTCCAGGGTCTCATCGGGTTGAAGGGTGAGATCGGTGCGGACCCAATGCACTTCTTCCTGCCTGACAAAGAGTGTTTTTCGGTACAAACCGGGATGGGATTTGCCCTGTCCCGTATAAATTACATTCTGTTCTACATCGGTCCCAATCACAAACAGGGGTTCAGGAGTGCCGCCCACATCCAGACCTTTGCGCTGGCCGATCGTAAAATAGTGTGCACCCAGGTGTTCCCCCACCACTTTTCCGTCCTCGGGGGTATACGCGGGTTTTTCGGAATGAAAGAGAAGTTCTTCCCTTTTGTTGTTAAATTCAGGACGGGTCTTCTGATAGTGTCTGGCATCGGCCGGTACCTCTACGATATCCCCTTTTTTGGGTTTGAGCTGCTGCTGGAGGAATTCCGGCAGTCTCACCTTCCCGATAAAACAAAGTCCCTGTGAATCTTTTTTATCAGCCGTCACTAATTTATTTTCAGCGGCTATCTTTCGCACCTCCGGTTTGGTGAGTTCACCTATGGGAAACAGGGTCCGGGCCAGTTGCTCCTGGGAGAGCTGGCATAGGAAATAGGACTGATCTTTGTTGGGATCCTTACCTGCGAGAAGCTGATAGACCGTACGCCCCTGTTGATCCTTGGTCTCTCCTTTGCGGCAGTAATGACCCGTCGCCACGTAATCGGCACCCAGGCCAAGCGCAATCTTCATGAATACATCGAACTTGATTTCCCGGTTACAAAGCACATCCGGGTTAGGGGTCCTGCCCATTTCGTATTCCCGGAACATATAATCCACGATTCGCTCTTTGTACTGTGCGCTCAGGTCGACAGTCTGAAAGGGGATTCCCAGCTTTTCTGCTACGATCAGGGCATCATTGCTGTCCTCCAGCCAGGGACATTCTTTGGAGATGGTGACGGAATCGTCATGCCAGTTCTTCATGAAAAGACCTATAACCTCGTATCCCTGTTGTTTCAGTAGGTAGGCCGCCACGCTGCTGTCTACCCCTCCTGAAAGTCCAACTACTACCTTTTTCATACCTGTATTCGATTGGCAAAAATACGAAATACTGGACATTTCACTACGAGGCATTACGTCTGGATCAGCAAGGTCTCAAGCCAGAACATTTAAAAGATATTGTTAATTATTTTTTAATTTATATTAAACATTAATACCCTAATCCATTTTGGGCATCCATTGGGCAGAGTTAAGTCTTAACTATATTCTTTAAGAACCTTTAAGGAGTATTCAACCTCGGTGTTAAAGATTTAATAAACCTTCTTTTTTGTTTAATTTTTATAATAAATTCATTCAACAATAATAAAAAAATTAGCCATGAAAACAACTTCTAAACTATTGAAATTTTTTCTTTTTGTTTTTGCCGTGGTTCTGATGGGTTCCTGTTCTGATGACGACGGGAACATCCCCATCGAACAGCAAGATTCTGACATCGTAGACCTGGCTATCGCCACTGATGACCTCAGTATTCTGGTAGCTGCTCTCCAAAGAGCTGACCTGGTTTCCGCTCTTCAGGCAGATGGTCCATTTACGGTATTTGCCCCTACCAATGCCGCTTTCGAGGCATTCCTGAACGCCAACAACTTCGCCTCCCTTGAGGATGTGCCTGTAGAGATCCTGACCCAGGTACTGTTAAACCACGTGGTTTCTGGAGAATTTACTTCAGGCAGTCTTTCTTCTGGCTATGTCAGCTCCCTTTCTACTGCCGGGGCCGGTGGCAACAATCTGAGTCTGTTCATCAACACCTCTTCAGGTGTGACCATCAACGGCATTTCTGATGTGATTACGGCAGACGTGGATGCCACTAACGGGGTAGTGCACATTGTAGACGCGGTTATCGACATTCCCACCGTGGTGACCTTTGCCGTGGCTGACCCGAACTTCTCCACCCTGGTAAGCGCTTTGACAGAACTGACCCCAAATACCGATTTCGCGGGTATACTTTCGAGGACAGAAGGAGGAAACGGGGACGGAATCGATCCCGATTTCACAGTCTTCGCCCCTACCAACGCTGCCTTTGATGCCTTGCCTTCCATTCCGGATGAGCCTGTACTGACCCAGGTATTGCTGCACCACGTGGTAGGCGGAGCCAACGTTCGTTCCGGTGATCTCACAGACGGCATCACGGCCGCTACCCTGGAAGGAGATGACATCACCATCAACCTCCCCGGCACAGGAGATAACATTGCCGACGTAACCGACGGATCAGGTACCAGTGACATAGGTATCATCGCCGTGGACGTACAGGCAGGCAATGGGGTGATCCATGTATTGAACAAGGTCATGATCCCTGATACAAATAACTAATACTGATTATGCCCATCACTAAAATGGCTGCCACGTGCAGCCATTTTTTATTGAAGTTTTATCTGCAGACATAGAAGGAAAATATATCACAACAAGATCACATGCATTAACATACAAAATCCGAAATTTTACAACTTAACTTTTTATTTGGGTCATCAATCACGCATATTTGAAATCCCAAATCTTACCAAACATAGCCAACAAAAAAGCTCCCTCAGTACAGGGAGCTTTTTGATTTGGAATGATTTTTCAGAATTTATTTCCTGTAGAGTATCTTTTTGGATATGATCTCCCTGCCGGTATATACATTCATTATGAGTACCTGAGAAGGGACCATCCTCATATCGTATTCCAAGAGGTTTTTACCTTTATTTACCTTTCTACTCCCAGGGGTTAGGACAGTTCTTCCTGACGAGTCAATGAAATTGGTATTTAAGATGGCATCATAAGATATATCCAAGTCCACGTTAAGCACCTCACTTCTATGCTCCTGAAAGACTGTGACTTTAGTCCTACTAATCGCTCCTTTTTCTTCAGTTTGTTCGG
>NZ_JBFGBM010000216.1:0-3825 GCF_041567615.1 Muriicola sp. | reverse complement strand
TTGTTCAGGTCATCCACTTCCTGGGAACCTGGAAACTCTATAAGATAGCGGGCAGAAAACCCTGGGAAGCGGCTATTCCCATATACAACGCCGTGGTTCTGATGAAGATCATCAACCGGCCTGCCTGGTGGGTGATCCTTTTGTTCATCCCTATCATCAATCTGTTGATGTTCCCCGTGATCTGGGTAGAGACCGTCAGGAGTTTCGGCCGCAACAGCCTGGCAGACACCTGGCTGGCTATTCTGTCACTTGGATTCTACATTTATTACGTCAATTACGCCCTGGAAGTGATCCACATAAAGGACAGGAGTCTGCACCCGAAAAGCAGCTCGGGGGAATGGGTGAGTTCCATTGTTTTCGCCGTGGTAGCAGCCACTTTGGTACACACCTATTTTATTCAGCCCTACGTGATTCCCACCGGGTCCCTGGAACGCACGCTTCGGATTGGAGACCTTTTATTCGTGAGCAAATTTCATTACGGGGCACGGACCCCAATGACCACGATCGCAGCTCCCATGGTACATGACACCCTTCCCGGGCTTGGGATAAGGTCTTACCTTAAAAAACCTCAGCTCCCCTATTTCCGGCTACCGGGGTTTACGAAGGTCGACCGAAATGATATTGTGGTCTTTAGCTGGCCAGCCGATACAGTCCGCGCTTTTTTCAAAAAAGAAGCCGGGGTGGTCAAGCCTATTGACAAAAAATCGAATTATGTAAAACGATGTGTAGGTCTGCCCGGAGATTCCCTTGAGATCAGGGATGGTTTTGTCTACATCGATGGAGAACAACTCGTCTTGTCAGACAGGGCCAAACCTCAGTACGATTACATGCTGTACGCCCGGAACGGGGTATCCTCCCGTTTGTTGCTGGATGTGGGGGTATCGGAATTCAACAGGACCTATGTGGCTCAATCGTTGAATCCCCAGCAGTTGATGGCCCTCAGGTCGGCTGGATTTGTGGTCTACGGGCAGAATAACCCTCCGGTGATCCTGACAGACAGCAAGGGCATCCCCGCCGAGGTGATCCGGGGTCTGGGTCTTTCCCTGAGGGAGATCACGGACCGGGAACGGCAGGCCACCCTGACAGATGAGATGGCGGCCGAGCTCCGTGCAAATTCCCAGATCGATTCAGTAGTCAAGATCCTGGAGCCCAAAGGAGCTCCCGGATATAACATTTTCCCTCAAAGTCCGGATTACCCCTGGAATAATGACAATTTCGGTCCCATTTTTATCCCTGCAAAAGGAAGTACAGTAGCCTTAAATGTAAAGGTCCTTCCACTCTATAAAAAGATCATCCGGGATTATGAGGGAAATACGATAGGGGTTTCAGGCAACCAGGTGCTGGTCAATGGAGAAGTAGCCCGGGAATACACCTTTAAACAGGATTATTACTGGATGATGGGGGACAACAGGGACCATTCGGAGGACAGCAGAACCTGGGGCTATGTCCCTGAGAATCACATTGTAGGGACCCCTATTTTTATCTGGCTGAGTTTTGACAACTTCAATGAAGGTATAGCCAACTGGAAACCCAGGTGGGACAGGATCTTTACTACGGTGAACGGAGAAGGGGAACCGGTTTCCTATTTCCGGTATTTCCTTATGGCCCTGGCGGCGTGGTTTATCATTGATTTTATCTGGAAGAGGAGAAAAAAGAGCAAAGCGAAATAACGTCCTGAGAGATCCGACCATGCTCCATCTCGTGCACCCTGTATATTTCCCGAATGTAGCCACCACGGCCCTGCTCGCCCAGAAAGAATGCCAGTGGGAGGTCTGCGACTATTACCAGAAACAGACGTACAGGAACCGGACTTATATCTGTACGGATCAGGGCAAACACCTGATGAGCATCCCCATCAAACACGTGGGGGGTAAACAGGGGAAACAATATTTCAGGGACGTGAGGACCGACAATTCCTATGCCTGGCAAAGGCTGCACTGGCGTACTCTGGAAACCGCTTACAGGTCGTCCCCCTTTTTTGAATATTTTGAGGACGATCTGGCCCCATTGTTTCAGGAGCCACCTAACTTCCTGCTCGACTTCAACCTCAAGTGTATTGACGTAGTCTGTGCGCTCTTAGGACTCTCGGTTCCGGAAATGAAAACAAAGCAGTACGAACCTTCTCCCACAGCGGTTGCGGACATGAGACATCTGGTCAATGCGAAAAAAAACCTGCCTTTTGATCCGCCTTCCTACACACAGGTGTTTGCGGAAAAGCACGGATTTATTCCCAATGTCAGCGTCCTGGACTTGTTGTTCAACGAGGGGCTTCACGCCGCCGACTATCTCCGGTCCCTGCCCTTAAATTTCGCCCATGCTTAGGCTCTCACTCCACTACGGAATCCATTTTATACTGCCTATAGCCGTAGCCTTCCTCTTTTATAAGGATCGTCCCGGACGCGCTGTACTCATCCTGTTGTCGGCTATCCTGATCGATATAGATCATTTATTTGCAAGTCCGATCTTCGACCCGAACCGCTGCAGCATCGACTTCCATCCTCTGCATACGTATTGGGCTATGGGGATTTACACCGTGTTCCTGTTTTTCAAACCTACACGAATATGGGGCGTAGGTTTACTGCTGCACATGCTTGCCGATTGGACGGACTGCCTGTTTATTTTTCAGGGAGCCGGAATGACGCCCTGACCGGGTAATGGTCTGAGTACTCTACCTTGTAGTTGGTATGACTCGTGATCTCAAAATCGGGATCTATCAGGATATAGTCTATTCGGAAGGGCAGGACTTTAAATAGGAGGGTCCTTCCCAGTCCGTTCCCCTTTTCCAGAAAAGAGTCTCTTAAGTCCCCTTTAAGCTTTCGGTATACCTTAGAATACTGGGTATTGTTAAAATCCCCACAAATGATATAGGGATAAGGAGAGGATTTGGTATGAGCAAGCAGGATATCGACCTGTTCTTTTTGTTTCCTGATGGTCTTTCCAAGGCGATTGAAAAGTCGGATTGGATTTTCTCTTTTAAGCGAGCCAGGTCTGAATTTCAGGGATTGAAGGTGAATATTGTATACTCGGAGAGTATCTCCTTCTACCATCAGGTCGGCATAAATTGCATTGTTTGAAGTGTTGGGAAAATCTAGGGAACCACCCGATAGGATCTCAAACTTTGAAAAGATTGCAAGCGGTGAATACCTTTTGGATCCCGTGTATGAATAGTAAAACTGATAGGGGTAAGCATTCAGATTCTCGCCAACTGGACGTCTACGGGCATATTCCTGGAAACATATAATGTCACTATCTTCTTCCAAAATAAAATTCATAATGCGCGATACAACATCCGGATAAGGATTGCGGTAATACCCCTCCAGTTCGCGTACATTATAACTGAGGATGGAGATGTCATCGGTCGATTCATCAGATGCAGCAACAGACAATACCCAAAAGGACCCTAAAGTAAAAAACCAGATCAGCAAGGAGGCTACAGGTAACAGGAAATATCTGCTGCGAAGGATTACAGCCAAGAGACCTGAAAACAGATTTGCAATCACGAGATAGGGGAGCACTAGGGCGAGAAGATCGAAAAATACGATGTCGGCATTCCAGATTGTTCCATACAGGCAGGCGGCAATCAGAAGAAAGGAAAAGAGGAACAAAACGCCTTTCGCGGCGAAGATGAACAGGCTTGATCGTTTCATTGGAAATCAGTCTTCCTTCCCTGCCTTAAACAGAAAATCCTTTTCCGCCTTGGAAAGGCTTTCATAACCCGACTTGCTAATCTTGTCGAGGATACCGTCAATTTTACGCTGGCGACTCTCCTTGTCGTAATCGATCTTGGAACCGGAAGTAGTGTTCTTTTTGCGATAGACGGTTTTT
>NZ_JBFGBM010000215.1:0-3910 GCF_041567615.1 Muriicola sp. | reverse complement strand
GGCGGCCTGGCTGTCCATGGCTTCCAGCTGTACGGTATACCCTTTGTCTCCCAGCACTTCCTCGATCTGCGTCTTGAGTTTCTCCTTTTCTTCTTCCGAGAGCTTGCTGATCTTGGTGTCTTCCTTTTTGATCAGGTTATCGAGGTGGTCTGCATCCACCCTGGCAAAGGAAAGCTTTTCCTTGGAGGTCTCGAGTTTCTGCAGCAAGTGGCCGACGATAGGGGAATCGAGCAGGAGCACTTCGTATCCTCTTTCTTTGGCAGCATCTATATAACTGTGTTGTTCCTCCTTGTCCGAAGCGTACAGGACCACCAGATTTTCGTCCTTGTCTGTCTGTTGAGCGGAGATCTTTTCCTTGAGTTCATCGAAGGTGTAATATGCACCGTCTACCGTGGGGTAGAGCGCAAAAGCCTCAGCCTTCTCAAAGAATTTCTCCTCGGACAGCATTCCGTATTCGATTACGATCTTGATGTCATTCCATTTGGCTTCAAAATCTTCCCTGTTGTCCTTAAAGAGGGAGCTGAGTTTGTCTGCCACCTTCCTTGTGATATAGGAAGAAATCTTTTTTACCGCCCCGTCTGCCTGCAGGTATGACCGGGACACGTTGAGCGGGATATCGGGAGAATCGATGACTCCCCTCAGCATGGTCAGGAATTCGGGTACGATTCCTTCTACATTGTCCGTTACAAATACCTGATTCTGATACAGCTGTATCCTGTCTTTCTGGATATTCAGGTCGTTCGTAAGTTTTGGAAAGTAGAGTATACCGGTGAGATTGAAGGGATAGTCTACATTGAGGTGAATGTTGAACAGGGGCTCCTCGAACTGCATGGGGTAGAGCTCCCGGTAAAAAGCTTTGTAGTCTTCCTCCTTCAGGTCGGCAGGTTTTTTGGTCCAGGCCGGATTGGGATTATTGATGATGTTATCCACTTCTTCTGTTGGGGCGGGGTCCTCCTCCTTGGCTCCTTCAGGTTTTGGCAGGGTTTCCGTGCGCGTGCCGAATTTAATCGGTACGGGCATGAACTTGTTGTATTTGGTCAGCAGTTCCCGGATGCGGTGTTCTTCGAGGAACTCCTTATCATCGTCATTGATGTGCAGGATGATCTCTGTTCCCCTTTCCTTTTTCTTTCCTTCTTTGAGTGTAAATTCCGGGGTCCCGTCACAGATCCAGTGGGCTGCGGGTTCGTCCTTGTAACTTTTGGTGAGGATTTCCACTTTTTGAGCTACCATAAAGGAGGAGTAGAATCCAAGACCAAAGTGTCCTATGATGCCGGCATCTTTTCCAGCATCTTTGTACTTGTCAAGAAATTCCTCTGCTCCGGAAAAGGCTACCTCGTTAATATACTTGCGAACCTCATCTTCAGTCATTCCTATACCCTGGTCGATAATATGCAGCTTTTTGCCTTTCTTGTCGATTTTGACCTCAATGATAGGATTGCCGTATTCTACCTTGGCCTCTCCGATAGAAGTGAGGTGTTTGAGTTTGAGGGTAGCGTCTGTCGCATTGGAAATTAATTCTCGCAGGAATATTTCGTGATCACTGTACAGGAATTTTTTGATCAGTGGGAAAATATTCTCTACGGAAACATTGATTTTACCTGTTGCCATCGATTTTAAATTTTTGTTTTCGCCTATGGCGGATCAAAAAAAATACCAGAATTGATTAAAATGACAATCTGGCACTTTTGGGAGTAAAAATTTAGCAGCTCAAAACTTTAACAAATTTTTTTGTTTAAAAATATAATAAATAGATTAAACATTATTTATATTTGCCTATGATTGCTTCGAAATCATTGCTATGAAAAAGTAAAATTGGTTTTAGTAATCAGTTTGTTTATTAATTGGTTAGGTTGTTAGAAAGCGCGTCGTCCACTTGGAGGCGCGCTTTTAATTTTATTCCTATTATTCTCATATTCTTAACAACTTACATGTTTATAATAATGTAAATTTGCTTAAACAAAAATAAGTGACAATGGCTACTAAAAAATCCGGGGCAACCCAATCCGCTGCAGAAATTGCGTCAGCATATATGACCTATGTATTGGACCATGAGAAAAGACCGGCTTCGGTATACAAATTCTGTAAGGCCATAGAGATCTCTGAGGAAGACTTTTATCAGTCTTTCGGATCCCTGAATTCCCTTCAAAAAGAGGTCTGGAACATGTTTTATGACAATACCCTGGAAGTACTGAGTAAAAACAAGGATTACGAAGAGTTCAGTAACAGGGATAAAATGCTCTCCTTTTTCTTCACTTTCTTTGAGGTGCTTAGCCTCAACAGGAGCTATGTGCTTTATTCCCTCTCTGAACACCACATGTCGCTGAAAAACCTGGAGCAGCTCAAAGGCTTGAGAAAACGGATTCGTGATTACGCCAGGGAACTTATAGCGGAAGGCAATGAAGAAAAGGCTTTTAAAATATCCAGGCACAACCCGACCCTGTTTTCCGAAGGAGCCTGGTTACAATTCCTGTTCCTGCTAAAGTTCTGGATGGAAGATGCCTCCAAAGGTTTTGAAAAGACAGACATTGCCATAGAGAAATCGGTAAAGACCATTTTTGATGTCTTTGATAATACCCCTCTCGACAGTATCCTGGATTTTGGCAAATTCCTGTTCAAGGAAAACATGGCCTGAATAATTTTACGTTAGCCCCTTTTTGCATGAAAACACTGGATAAGATCCCCACAGGAAAAATCGAAAGAGCCGGAAAGCTCGTGAAAACAGGCGTGAAGGTAGGGGGTAACTATGTAAAATACTACAGCAAAAAGCTGGTCAATGGGGACACTACCAGAGAAGAACTAGACGAGAACAATGCGACCGATATCTACGACGGTCTCAAAAGTCTCAAAGGGAGCGCCCTGAAGGTAGCCCAAATGCTGAGCATGGAAAAAAACCTCTTGCCAAGGGCCTATGTGGAGCGCTTTTCCCTGTCCCAGTTCTCCGTGCCTCCTTTGTCGGCCCCCCTGGTCAGAAAGACCTTTAAAAAATACCTCGGACAGTACCCGGAGGAGGTTTTCGATAGGTTTGAACGCGATTCCATCAACGCCGCCAGTATAGGACAGGTTCACAAAGCCTGGAAAGATGACAAAGAACTGGCCGTAAAAATACAGTATCCGGGGGTGGCTGAAAGTATCTCCTCAGACCTCGCCTTGGTGAAACCCATTGCTATTCGGATGTTCAATCTGCAGGGCAAGGATTCTGAAAAATATTTCAAAGAGGTGGAGGACAAGCTGCTCGAAGAGACGGATTATATCCTCGAAATCCGGCAGAGTAAGGAGATCTCTGATGCCTGTGCCCATATACCCAATTTGGATTTCCCGGCCTATTACGAAGATCTTTCCAGTGAGCGTATTCTGACCATGGACTGGATGCACGGCATGCATCTGAGTGAGTTTTCCAAAACTTCTTTCTCCCGGGAAACAGGGAATCTATTGGGTCAGACCCTCTGGGATTTCTACATGTTCCAGATGCACGGATTGAGGAAGGTTCACGCTGATCCCCATCCCGGGAATTTCCTGATCAGCCCTGACCACAGGCTTATCGCGATCGACTTTGGCTGTATCAAGGAGGTGCCCGATGAATTCTACATTCCCTATTTTGAACTAGCGCGAAGGGAGGTCATCGAGGATGAGGCGCTTTTCGAGGTAAAACTGGAGGCTCTGGAAATATTGACCCCCGCCGATTCACCCGAGGAAAGGAAATTCTTCAAAGAACTTTTCAGGGAATTGCTCACGCTCTTTACCATGCCCTTCAACCAGGAATCCTTTGATTTTGGATCCGATGAATTCTGGGGGCGCATCGCCGACATCAGCCAGCGCTACTCCAAGGATGAACACATCCGCAAGATGAACGGGAACCGAGGCTCACGTCACTTCCTCTATATCAACCGTACCTTTTTCGGCCTATACAATC
>NZ_JBFGBM010000214.1:0-3910 GCF_041567615.1 Muriicola sp. | reverse complement strand
GGTCGATAATCCCAGTCTCATCATTGACAAAAAGGGTCCTTTTCCAGGTCTTCCCTCCAGCTGTGGTCTTGTACACCCCTCTTTCCGTATTTTCAGAGTACAGGTGTCCCGTGACGCCTACCACCACTTCATTCATATTGTCCGGATTGATGAGGATCCTCCCTATATGATGGGAATCCTCCAATCCCATGTTTTGCCAGGTTTTGCCACGGTCTGTGGATTTCAGAAGGCCAATCCCAGCGTAGGAGGAACGAGAACTGTTATTCTCCCCTGTACCGACCCATATGGTCCCACTCTTCCAGTCCACGGCAATGTCGCCCACGTTTTGCGTGGGAGAGTTGTCCAGGATGGGGGTGAAGGAAGTACCGTTATTGGCAGTATGCCAGAGACCTCCTGAAGCGTATCCTACGTAGAATTCCGTGGGGTCGTTTGGGTTCACGTCGATGTCTACTACCCGACCGCTCATGACGGTCGGACCTATATTTTTGAACGGGATATTCTTGACGATGGATTCGGCACCCATCTTTTCTTTGCGGGCAATTCCTTCCATGACCTTTTTTGAAGAGGTAGCTTCAGGCTGGCTGTAGAGCATCATAACTCCGCACAAAGCACCCAGTAACAGCTTGCATTTCATAGATAACAATTTTGATTTTAGGAAGGTATGAATTTGACTGACGTAGGACAAGCGACACCTAAAAGAATTGAAAGCAAATGGTTACTTTTGAAAAAACATGTAATCCCGATGAAATATCACCCCATCGACCCAAAACTCTTTGTGAAGAACCGCGAGAAATTTATGGCTAAAATGAAGCCTAAAAGCATCGCTGTATTCAATTCAAACGACATCTATCCCATCGGTGCAGACAGCACCATGCCTTTTGAGCAGCACAGGGATATTTTTTATCTCAGTGGCGCAGACCAGGAGGAGACTATCCTTCTGCTATTTCCCGATGCGATGGACAAAGAGCGAAGGGAGATCCTTTTCGTCAGGGAGACCAACGATCATATCGCGGTCTGGGAAGGGGAAAAGCTTTCGAAGGAGCAGGCCACTGCTGTGAGTGGCATCCAGAATGTGCAATGGCTCAAGGACTTTGACAAGGTGTTCTTCGACCTCATGACCGAGGCCGACACTGTCTATTTCAATACAAACGAGCATTACAGACAATCCGTGGAGACCCAGACGCGCGAAGACCGCTTTATCCGCAAGTGCAAGGAAAAATTTCCCGCCCACAGCTGGGCCAAAAGCAATCCTGTAATGCAGGAACTAAGAGGGGTGAAAGAGCCCCAGGAGATCGCCCTGATGCAACAGGCCTGCAACATTACCGAAAAGGGATTCCGCCGCATCCTCAACTTCACCAGGCCCGGGGTATGGGAGTACGAGATCGAAGCAGAGTTCCTGCACGAATTCATCAGAAACCGTTCAAAAGGGTTTGCCTATACGCCCATTATCGCATCTGGGAACAATGCCAATGTCCTGCATTATGTGGTCAATAACCAGCAGTGCAAGGATGGCGATCTCATTCTCCTGGATGTAGGTGCAGAATACGCGAATTACTCCAGCGACATGACGCGCACCATTCCGGTGAATGGAAAATTCACCAAGAGGCAGAGGGAGGTCTACGATGCCGTGCTACGCGTGAAGGATGAAGCGACAAAGATGCTGGTCCCCGGGACGATGTGGGCCGAATACCACAAGGAGGTAGGGAAGATCATGACCTCCGAACTCCTGGGCCTGGGCCTGCTCAGCAAGGCTGATGTGCAAAACGAGAACAAGGAATGGCCTGCCTATAAAAAATACTTCATGCATGGTACCAGCCACCATATAGGCCTGGACACCCACGATTACGGCCCCTTGAAAACCCCTATGAAGGCCAATATGGTCTTTACTGTGGAACCGGGGATCTATATCCCTGATGAAGGATTTGGCATAAGGCTGGAAGACGATGTGGTAATTCAGGAGAAAGGAGCCCCTCTCAACCTGATGAAGAACATCCCGATCGAAGCCGAGGAAATAGAGGCCATCATGCAATCCAGGGCCTGATCTTAAGGCTGATAACCCCTATTTTTTAAAGAACTTCCTTCCGTTGGAAATTAGGAACGCGAGGAAGGAAGGCAGCACCCAGCCGAGTTGCAACTCACTCAGCGGGATAAACTCATTCACAGACTTAAGGGGAATTCCCAGATCGAGACTTTGCAGGAAGTCAGGGATGCTAAAAAGCACAGTTACCCAGACCACGCTTTTAAAAATACCTCTTGAGGCCCATCGCTCGGGGAGGGCATTGAGGATGATGAGGACGATGGTGATCGGATAGATAAACATAAGGGCTGGGAGTGCCACATCTATGATATATCCAACTTCCAATTGTCCCATCAGGACCCCAAGGAGGCTGCCGATCACGGCGGTGATCACATAAGCCTTTTGGGAATCGCCAAAGCGGGATTTGACAAAATCCGCTGTCCCGGTGACCACACCTACGGCAGTGGTGAAACAGGCCAATCCTACGAGAACAGAGAAAAGCCCCCGCCCTACAGGACCTAAGGCATAAAGGCTCATCTGCTGAAGAAGAGCGGTCCTGCTGATGTCAGGTTCGAAATCTGATTGCATCATCGCCGCCGAGAGCATGAATACTGAATAGACCCGCAGCAGGGTACCTGCGGCAAGCCAGCCCGCATTGGCGATCAGTTTGCGTTTCTCTTCATAGGTCTTACTGTCCTTCAGGTTGACGGAGACAATGATGACCCCTCCGACCACCACCGCACCTATGGCATCAAAGGTCTGGTAGCCCTCCAAAATGGAATAACTGAAAGGATGGACAATCAGGGGTTCTACAAATTCGAATGGCCGTGTAAAAATGATTAAGCCAATGATAGCGAGCAGGATCAACAGGATGGCCGGGGTCATCAGTTTTCCGATGATGTCCAGGATCTTATTCCGGTTGAGTGCGAAGATCAGGACAAGGCCAAAATAGAAGAAACTGGTGGTAAGGGAACTGATCTCAAAAAAGGGGGCAATGGCCATTTCGTGTGTGACAGATGCCGTCCTGGGGGAGGGCAGACTGATGGAGATCGCATAGACGATATAGCAGTATACCAGACTGAATACGGGGGAGACCTTGACTCCAAAATCGAAGATGGTACCCTGCAATCGGGCGTGGGCGCGAATCCCCAGGATGGCAATTAAAACGGCTGAAACGGCAAACCCCAGGGCCACCAGCCACCAGTCGGGTCCCGCCTTAAACCCGAGCATTGGGGGCAGAATGAGATTCCCGGCCCCGAAGAAAAGAGAGAAGAGGGCAAAGGCCGTGATCAGGAGTTCCCGGACTTGTCTCATAAAATTGAGTTATGGTTGAAAGATAATAGAAAAAACGAGATCCGGGGGAGACATAAATTCCGTAACACTTAGGGGACAAATGATTACGTTCATCGAAAAAATGATAAAAATACCCCGGCTTACTCAATAAATGCCTGAAGCCGAGCGTTCCTTTTTAAAATGTAATCGAGAAACCGTATGATGAATGCTCAAACTAAAGTTGTAACATAGCGTGGTTGAGGTTCCCCCAACCTGACCTTGCGCCCTAATAACCTACTTCATGAAAAGAATATTCTGCCAGATCTTTGGACACCACTACTCCGTGTCAAAGAAAGTGACCCAACACATCAAAGAGTACAAATGCGTTCATTGTGCAAAAGAAGTGACGACGGATGTCAGTGGAAATCTATCGGTTCTCACTCCCGAATTGCAGGATATTAACCACACCCTGGAGATCATCTACCGAAAAAGACATGCAGGCGAACAACAAGTAGCCTGAATTACCCTTCCCCAAAGGAATTCCATCCCTGGGCTTTTAAGGGTATACTTTCCTCATTCCTGGTAATTAAGTGTGCACCCCGATCTGCTTCTGTCATATGC
>NZ_JBFGBM010000213.1:0-3914 GCF_041567615.1 Muriicola sp. | reverse complement strand
TTACCAGAAAGTTACCTCTCTGTGTCTTTAATCTTTTAACGTGTTTTTTATAGAATTATTGCAGGACTGCAGAAGGGGCCACTCCAAAACCGAAAACGTACGTGAGAAATTAGGGTTAAAAGAGGTATTAAATCGGAAGACGGCCTATTCGCCGTAGTACTCTGCGATCAGAGCATCCGTTTCTGCCTTTGATCTAAAAACATCAAAGGTCTTGCCCTGGGTTCTGAGGGCTCCGAGGGCATTGGCGTACTCGGCTGCCTTTACCGGGTCTCCGTAAACGGCAAAGCCATAAGCGAGTCCGCCTGCAAAAGAATCCCCACATCCCGTAGTGTCTACCACGTTTTCCATATAGATCGACTTAACGAACGTCTTTTCTATCTGGTCCCCTTTTTTGTTGTAAAAAACGCATCCCTTGGCATCAAGGGTGACGTAGAAGTATTTCACCCCTTTTTTAAGGACGTGAGCGGCCATTTCGTCCAGGTGTTCTGTGCGCTCCTCATCATAGCTCGTCATTTCATCAGAAGAATATTCCCGCTTGAACCAGCAGGCCTGTGATTCTTCCAGGTTCATCTTGAGGATGTCGATGTAGCGCAGCCACTGGTCCATGTCTACCCAGAATTTTCGGTATCTGTCTCCAGTCATGCCCATGGAGGTAGTAGGGCCGTGAGCGTCGAAAACCACCAGGCCTTTTCTGTTCTTTTTGATGTACCTCAGGGTCCGCATGGAGATCTCAAAATCGGTAATGGGGATAAATACGTAGGCATCCATTTCCTCCATGGGTTTGATATCCTTGGGGACGATGGGTTTCATACAGGCGGTTTGGCGCTCCAGCCGGTTATTCTGATCTATGAACTTGAGCTCTATGACCGTTCCTCTATCGTGCTTGCTCGAGATATGGCGGGTATCTATGTTCGCATAAGGGGCAAAGAGGTCGATGATGTTCTGGTAGTCCACTTCGTGAACATGTGACACGGGATACACCGTACCGTCATTCCCGAACAATTTTGCCAGGGCAATGACAGGATGGGAAACACAGCCATATTTCTTGATGGTCTCCTTGTGGTGGGTGATGATGGTGTCTCGGGGGATGGGGCCCAGAACGGCAATTTTCGTCATAATCTTAACTGATCTCCTGACCTGGGAAGCGTCATGTTGCATTGAGAACTTCCCTTTTTTTATGTCTTGGATTGGAGGGTAATTTATGAAAAATAAAGATAGGAATGAACTCTCAAATCAAAGGTCGCCTATCTCCTTTACCTTCAGTGCTCTATGTGAAGATCACGGTTTTATTGTTGTAGACCATGGTCTTCCTGTTGACGTGCAGTTGGACGGCCCTGGAGAGGACGAGTTTCTCCAGATCCCTTCCCTTTTCTATAAAATCGTTTACCTTGTGTACGTGGGAGACACGTGTGATATCCTGTTCTATGATGGGGCCGGCATCGAGTTCCTCGGTTACGTAATGACTGGTGGCGCCTATGATCTTCACTCCCCTGCTGAAGGCGGCGTGATAGGGTTTAGCCCCTGCAAAAGCAGGTAAGAAGGAATGGTGAATATTGATGATCCTGCTGGGATATTCGGCGATCAGCCTTTCAGTCACGATCTGCATATACCGGGCCAGGACTACGAAATCCACTTTGTTATCCCTGAGAAGTGACAGTTGTTCCTCTTCAGCCTCAGCCTTGGTTTCCTTTGAAACTGGTATGAAATGATAGGGGATCCCGAATTGTTCGGCAATGGGCCTTAGATCCTCATGGTTGCTGACGATCAGGGGGATGTCCGCCTTGAGTTCCCCGGTTGAGAACCTGATCAGCAGGTCGTAAAGACAATGGTTGTATTTGCTCACAAACAGGGCCATCCTCGGCCTTTTCTCCCTGAGATGCATACTCCACTCCATCGCGTAAGGCCCTGCCAGTTCTTTTTCGAAACGATTTTCTATCTCATCTGCAGGAAGACTGCCTTCAGAGAAATCAACTTCCAGGCGCATAAAAAATACGCCGGCTTCCTCGTCTACATGCTGATCGAGGTAGGTGATATTTCCCCCTCCCTTGTGAATGAAACTTGTGACGGAACTGATGATCCCCGTTTGATCCGGGCAATGGATTAGAAAAATGGCTTTCAAAACAACCTCCTTTGAGGGGTAAAAGTACTACAAAGAGTACGCAGACCAAAAGCCACCCTGACTATTATAAAATTCTAAACAGAAGGGAATAATTTTTGCGTTTATCGTAAATTGCACCCTAGAAAAGGACTGTTTATTAGTGATGGAGCAAATTAAGACCTACACCCCAAAAAATAAGATCAGGATCGTTACCGCCGCTTCCCTCTTCGATGGCCACGATGCGGCGATCAATATCATGAGACGCATTATCCAGGCCACCGGTGTGGAAGTGATACATCTCGGACACGACCGATCGGTTGCCGAGGTGGTGGATTGCGCCATTCAGGAGGATGCCAATGCCATAGCGATGACCTCCTACCAGGGAGGACATAACGAGTATTTCCGATATATGTATGACCTGCTCAGGGAACGTGGGGCCGGCCACATCAAGATCTTCGGAGGGGGTGGGGGTGTGATCCTGCCCGAGGAGATCAAATCCCTGATGGATTACGGGATCACGCGGATCTACTCCCCGGATGACGGGCGAAAGATGGGATTGCAGGGGATGATCAATGACCTTGTTGAGAAATCAGACTTTAAAACGCCTCCCCTCAATCTTCCCAAGGGTAAAGATCTGGCTGCGTCTCTTCGGGACAAGGACGTGACGACCATTGCAAGGATGATCAGCCTGGCGGAGAACAGGCACGATGAGTTCGAGGGACTGGTAAAGACACTGGGTGAACCTGAGAACCCTGTTCCCGTACTGGGGATTACCGGGACCGGAGGCGCCGGGAAGTCGAGCCTGGTAGACGAGCTCGTCAGGCGGTTCCTTTTCGATTTTTCCGACAAACATATTGGCATAGTTTCCGTCGACCCCTCAAAGAGAAAGACCGGTGGCGCTCTCCTGGGCGACCGGATCCGGATGAACGCCATCAACAGCGATCGGGTTTACATGAGGTCCCTGGCCACCCGCCAGTCGAACCTGGCCCTCTCCAAATACGTAGGGGAGGCGATAGGGATCCTGCAGCACGCCCAGTACGATCTGATCATCCTGGAAACTTCGGGTATCGGTCAGTCAGACACGGAGATCATAGAACACAGCGACCTTTCACTCTATGTGATGACCCCGGAATTCGGCGCTGCCACCCAGCTTGAGAAGATCGATATGCTGGATTATGCCGACCTGGTCGCCATCAACAAATTCGATAAACGCGGAGCGCTGGATGCCCTGAGGGATGTCAGGAAACAGTACACCAGGAACCACAACCTCTGGGATGTAGATGCCGAATCTCTGCCGGTTTTCGGAACCATTGCGTCCCAATTCAATGACCCGGGAATGAACAGCCTTTACAAGGCCGTCATGCAAAGCCTGAAGGAGAAGGCAGGAGGAATCCTGGATTCCTCCTTTGAGGCAAGGGGGGAAGAACCGGAGAAACGATATATCATCCCTCCTGCCAGGACGCGGTATCTCTCAGAGATCGCAGAGAGCAACCGGGCCTATGACCAGCTCGCCATTACCCAAAGCAAAACGGCCCAGACCCTGTTTGGCCTATACAAGAGTCTGATCTCGATCACAAGCAATAATGAGGTAGTAAGCGAAGGACCTGATTGGCCTTACCTCACTGAAACAGGCCTGGACGAAGAGGCTCTGAACAGGGACGTGCCGGAAGGTAAAAAGGAACTGTTGCAATTGCTTATCGGAGAATTCAACTCCGTAAAACTCAACCTGGACCCCCACCACTGGAAGACCATAACCCAATGGAAATCCAGGGTAGATCGCTATAAAGCCCCCGTATACCGCTTTAAGGTACGGAAC
>NZ_JBFGBM010000212.1:0-3926 GCF_041567615.1 Muriicola sp. | reverse complement strand
GGAAAGGCAAACAAACACATACTCCCCAAGAGGGCCCCGATAAGGAAAAAAGGTTTTCTCCTACCCCAACGCGGGGACCACGTCTTATCGGAAATAGCGCCGATCAGGGGTTGAACCACAAGACCGGTAACCGGCCCGGCGATATTCAGGATGGGTAATATCTCTTCTGATGCCCCTAAAAAAAGGAAAATCGGATTGATCGCACTTTGCTGCAGTCCAAAACTGTATTGTATCCCCAGGAACCCGACATTCATATTAAATATCTGCCAGAAACTGAGTTCGGGTTTGCTGAATTTCATACGTACTTCTTTATTCCCTTAATTCGGGCGTCATTTAGGATTAAACAGCCGTCAATATAACATTTTATCTCCCGACTTCTGAACATATCAAAAAAATATGGTCGAAGCACAGGGTACGAACAGGCTAATCCGAGGAGTTCAGGAAGGATATGTTTCTTTTCAGACCCTTGAATTTGGTCCGCTTTACGGCCGAACCCTTAAAGACTTTCTGAAAAACCTCTTCCGTGATCTCTTCCCAATCCTTCTTGCTCATGCCTAGCAGGTCGGGATGGGGGTTGAAGAGGGGTTCGGAATGGGGTTTTGAAAACCGGTTCCACGGGCATACATCCTGGCAAACATCGCATCCAAAGGCCCAGTCGTCCATCTTACCCCTGAAAGAAGTCGGGATCTCATCCCGCAATTCTATGGTCAGGTAGGAGATACATTTGCTTCCATCTACCACATAGGGCTGTATGATGGCCTCTGTCGGGCAGGCATCTATACAGGCCGTACAGGAACCGCAATGGTCCGTGACAGGGGTATCATACTCCAGCTCCAGGTCTATGATCAGCTCGGCAATAAAATAAAAGGAACCCACCTGCTGGGTAAGGAGGTTGCTGTGTTTGCCTATCCATCCGAGTCCGCTGCGCGCGGCCCACACCTTGTCCAGCACAGGGGCCGAATCTACAAATGCCCTGCCGTTCACCTCCCCTATTTCACGGCTGATAAAGGCGTGCAATTCCCGGAGCTTGGCCTTAATCACCTGGTGGTAGTCCTGCCCATATGCGTATTTAGAGATCTTGTAGGTATCGGGCACCTGTTCTTCGGAGGGATAGTAATTGAGCAGGAGGGAAATCACAGATTTCGCCCCATCGACCAGCCTTCGCGGATCGAGTCTTTTGTCGAAGTGGTTCTCCATATACCGCATCTCCCCCTGCATTCCCTGTTTAAGCCATTTTTCAAGCCTGGGTGCTTCCTCCTCCAGGAATTCTGCCCTGGAGATACCACAAGAAAGGAAGCCCAACCTTTTGGCTTCTTCCTTGATTCTTCGTGTATGTTGCGTGACCAGCTTCAAACCGTTTCACGTTGATAAAACTCAAGTACAACCTCCTTTGGTTTCAGGGAAATAAGCGGGTTGAGGACCACCTCTTTCGACTTACTTTCGATCCGGTAATTCGAAACGATCTCCACCAGGGTAAGGACCATTTCATACATCGCAAAGTTATTGCCGATACACATCCTCGGTCCGGCACCAAACGGATAATAATAAGGCCCCATTTCCTTTTTACCTTCCCTGCTGAAACGTTCCGGCGTGAAAAGCTCAGGTTTTTCCCAAAATGAACGATACCTGTGCAACTCGTAAACAGACATGAGCAACAAGGTCCCTTCAGAAAACCTGTGTCCTGAAAGCTCTACCTCCTCTGTCGCCATCCGGTCTATCACATAGACCGGAGGATATAACCTCATCGCCTCTTCTATGCATTGTTGCGTGTATTGAAAACGAGCGATCCCTTCCAGGGAGTCGAGCACTGTACCCCGATTCTGCCTGATCTCGAGATATACCTTTTCCTGAATTTCCGCATGGGTCGCCAGGAGGAAGAGAGTAAAACTCAGGGCGTTTGCCGTGGTCTCATGCCCGGCTGTAAAAAGGATCAGCACCTCGTCGATAAGCTGGCGGCGCTCCATATGAGTACCATCTTCATAGGTGGCGCTGAGAAGCATATCGAGCAGGTCATCCTCCTCCCTGTGTTGTGATACCCTTTCCTCGATCAGGGCATCGAGCAACTCCCTGCCCCTTTCGGAATACGCCAGGTGTTTTCTTATTTTGCCGCTGAGCTTAAACCACCAGACCAGGTAAGGTTGCCTCATTTCCCGGATGAGCATTCTCTGGTTGGTCTCCGTGATATCCTGTAATTCACTCATCTTTTCCCTGATATCCGTATTGCTGAAAAGGGATTTGGCCACTACCTGGAAGGCGAGATCGCCCATAAGGGGAAAAATATCTTGTTCTCTGCCGGGTTGAATGCGCCTGATTTCTTCCCTGATGGCCCTGCGCATGGTCCCCAGCAGACCTTCGAGTTTTTTCTTGTGGAAAGCCGGCTGTATCATTCTTCGCTGTACCCTCCAGTGTTCTCCTTCTGCCGTGAGGAGGCCATTTCCGATATACTTGGCCAGGTCTTTGGTCTGCAGGGGCGATTTCCTGAACTTTCTTTGTTGTTTCTGAAGAACCTGCTGAATGATCTCAGGATCCCGGGTGAACACTACCGGTCTGCCGGGCCCTACCCTCACCCGGAAGGTATCCCCGTATTTCTCAAAATTTTCAGAATGGAATGGAAGCGGGTTGGCCAGGATTCGTTTCCTGTTCTTCAACACCTGCAGCAGAGAAACAGTTTTGAGTTCTCCCATCTAGAACAGCCCGGGTTGGGTTCCGCCTTTGATGCGCCCCAGGTGCTTATAGGCGAGTTCGGTCACCTCCCGCCCCCTTGGGGTTCTCATAATAAAGCCCTGTTGGATGAGGAAAGGCTCGTAGACCTCTTCAAGGGTTTCTGCACTTTCAGAGACAGCCGTGGCGAGGGTTGATATCCCCACAGGACCGCCTTTGAATTTGTCGATGATGGTCCTCAGGATCTTATTGTCCATCTCGTCCAGGCCGTGGGTATCCACATTCAAGGCTTTTAGGCCGAATCGCGATATTTCCAGGTCTATCTTTCCGTTCCCTTTGATCTGTGCAAAATCCCTGATCCTTCTCAGGAGTGCATTGGAGATCCGGGGGGTTCCCCTGCTCCTTCCCGCTATCTCTATGGCCGCCTCCTGGGTGATCGGAACTTTCAGGATGTCTGCACTTCGCTCTACGATGGTCGACAGGAGTTCCGTATTGTAGTATTCCAGCCTGCTCTGTATGCCAAACCGCGCGCGCATGGGAGCCGTGAGCAACCCGGATCGGGTAGTAGCGCCAATGAGGGTAAATGGATTCAGGTTGATCTGCACGGAGCGGGCATTAGGGCCGGTCTCTATCATGATGTCTATCCTGTAATCCTCCATGGCAGAATAGAGGTATTCCTCCACCACGGGACTCAACCTGTGGATCTCGTCAATAAAAAGTACATCCCTTTCTTCCAGGTTGGTCAGCAGGCCCGCCAGGTCTCCGGGTTTATCCAATACGGGGCCTGATGTCACCTTGATCCCCACCCCCAGTTCGTTGGCCAGGATATGCGCAAGAGTGGTCTTTCCCAGGCCGGGAGGCCCGTGGAACAGAGTATGATCCAGGGCTTCATTCCTCAAATTGGCCGCCTGTACAAAGATCTGCAGGTTCTCGAGGACAGATTCCTGTCCCGTAAAATCATCAAAGGATACAGGCCTCAGTGCCCTCTCTATGTCGAGCTCTTCCTGGGAAAAATGATCTGCTGTCGGATCGAGATGTTCGTTCATGATCTCCAAGATAATGAAAAACACAAGGGATTATTACGGGAATGCAAAGCACAAAATCTTCACGGATTTTGGCATCACGATAAAAGTCATCTTTTGGGAGCATATAATTTCCAAATTTTGCAGTAGAAATTCAACCCAGTAGTATAAATAACATAATTCATGACAACATTTGATTTAACGAAGTACGGAATTGAAGTAAAAGAGATACACAGGAACAGC
>NZ_JBFGBM010000211.1:0-3947 GCF_041567615.1 Muriicola sp. | reverse complement strand
GTGTCACTGCATCTGTACAATATTCCCGATGGCTCTCTCAGGGATATCGAACTCCCTGATGCCTATTATATCCCCCGCATCTTATGGAAAAACAACCCGAATGAACTGAGCGTGCGAACCCTGAACCGGGCCCAAAACCACTTGAAAATGTACACTGTTAAAGGTGATGACGCTTCCGTTTCCCTCTTGCTGGAGGAAGAGGATGACGCTTATGTGGATATCACGGACGACCTCACTTTTTTGGAAGACGACAGTTTTATCTGGACGAGCGAAAAGGACGGCTTTAACCATATGTACCTCTACAACCGGGATGGGAGCCTGAAAAGGCAACTCACCTCCGGGCCCTGGGAAGTGACCAGCTACTACGGCTATGACCCGGGCAAAAGGGCGATTTTCTACCAGAGCACTGAGAACGGGTCCATCAACCGGGACGTCTACAGGGTAGGGATCAACGGAAGAAATAAAAAACGCCTCACCACACTTACGGGAACGCATAACGCCGATTTCAGTACTAACTTCACCTATTTCATCAACACCTATTCCAGTGCGGAAACCCCATATGTCTATACCCTGCACAGGGCCTCAGACGGGGAGAAGGTCAGAGATATTCTGGACAATTCGGCCCTCTCGGAAAAATTGAAAGGGTACAAGACCAGTCCGAAGGAATTCTCTACCATTCAGATCAACGGGTACGACCTCAATATGTGGATGATCAAGCCGGCTGATTTTGATCCCAAAAAATCCTATCCGCTCTTCCTATTCCAGTACAGCGGACCCGGGTCCCAGCAGGTGGCCAACCGCTGGTGGGGCAGTAACGATTACTGGCACCAGATGCTGGCGCAGCAGGGGATCGTTGTGGCTTGTGTTGATGGCAGGGGTACCGGTTACAAAGGCAGGGATTTTAAGAAGATGACCTACCGGGAATTAGGCAAGTACGAGGTGGAGGACCAGATCGCCGTGGCTTCAACACTGAGCGAATATCCCTGGATCGATGCGGATCGCACCGGGATCTGGGGCTGGAGCTACGGGGGCTTTATGTCCTCCAACTGTATCCTCCAGGGAAATGAGACCTTTGAACTGGCCATTGCCGTGGCTCCTGTGACCAGCTGGAGGTTTTACGACACCATTTACACCGAGCGCTATATGGGTACCCCCCAGGATAATCCCAACGGGTATGACGATAACAGTCCGCTTACTTACCCCGCCATGCTCAAAGGAGATTACCTGCTGATCCACGGCTCCGGGGATGATAACGTGCATGTGCAGAATACCATGCGCATGATCGAAGAACTGGTGCAGGCGAACAAGCAATTTGACTGGGCCATTTATCCCGATAAAAATCACGGGATCTACGGCGGCAACACCCGGCTACAACTCTATACCAAAATGACCAATTTTATAAAAGACAAACTATAAACAAACCGAGCAATCATCATGGCAACGACGACAAAACTACCTACCCAAAAACAGCTTTTCGGCCATCCAGTAGGCCTGTATATCCTGTTCTTCACCGAAATGTGGGAACGGTTCTCCTATTACGGTATGCGGGCCATCCTGGTCCTCTACCTGGTGGCCAGAACCACGGAAGATAACCCGGGCCTCGGCTGGACCAACGGGGAAGCCCTGGCCCTCTACGGCTGGTATACCATGCTGGTATACGTGGCCTCCATTCCCGGTGGCTGGATCGCGGACAAGTTCCTGGGGCAGAAGAAGTCCGTACTCTACGGGGGGATCCTCCTGGTGATAGGACACAGCGTTCTCGCCATAGAACAGATGTGGGCGTTCTATTCCGGCCTTGGGTTCATCATCGCAGGTGTTGGGATGCTCAAACCCAATATCTCGACCATGGTGGGCGGGCTATACAAGCAAGGCGACATCCGAAGGGATAAAGGATTCACCATTTTCTATATCGGGATCAATATAGGGGCCTTCCTCTCCAGCCTGATCGTGGGAACGGTAGGGGAGGTCTACGGGTGGCATTACGGGTTCGGGCTGGCCGGGATCGGGATGGCCCTTGGCCTGCTGCAGTACCTGCTGGGACAGAAATACCTGAAACACGTGGGGAACTTCCTGGGGGCCTCAGAGGACAAAGTGGAAAAAGAGGCCATGAAGAGGCCGCTGACCAAGGTGGAGAAGGACAGGGTGATCGTACTCTTTATTTCCTTTGCCCTGGTCATCATTTTCTGGGGGGCTTTTGAACAGGCCGGCGGACTGATGAATATCTACGCCTCCGAAAAGACGGACCGTATGCTGTCATTCTCCCTGCCCTTCATAGGCAACGAGATTCCGGCCTCGTGGTTCCAGTCGCTCAACGCCATGTTCATCATCTTCCTGGGAACCTCAGTGGCGGGATACTGGGCGCGCAGGAAACTCAAGGGAAAACTTTCTACCGGACTCTTTAAGATGATCCTGGGTCTGATCATCATGGGAACCGGATTTTTCTTTATGTCTGCCGCCGCAGTGGAATACAACAATGAAGGCGCCTCCGCCATGTACTGGCTGGTGCTGGCCTATCTTTTCCACACCGTGGGTGAACTGTGTATCTCGCCGGTGGCCCTTTCCTATATCACCAAACTGGCCCCCCTCAAATACGCTTCCTTTATGATGGGGATCTATTTCGCCATGACCGGTTTCGGCAACAAACTGGCCGGCTTACTCGGGGAATCGGCCTCAGAGTTTGGAGAGTTTGCTGTCTTTACCGGGATAGCGTTGTTCTGTATTGTCTTCGGATTCCTGGTCATGTTGTTCAGGAAAAAACTGGAGGCACTCACCCATGGTGCCGAGGATGATGAACACGTTGTCGGTCCGGACGAAGCCTAAGTATAACACCTAAAAACAGGAGGAATGAATACAGATATAGAGAATCTATTCAAGGACAAGGTACTGGGCCATCCCGCCGGCCTCTTTGTACTCTTCTTTACTGAGATGTGGGAACGATTTTCCTTCTACGGCATGCGGGTGTTGCTGGTGCTTTTCCTGACGGCACCTATCCTCGACAGCAATCCGGGGTGGGAATGGCCAAGGGAACACGCCCTGGCCCTGATCGGGACCTATGCCTCCCTCCTGTATCTCACGCCTATCCTGGGGGGATACATCGCTGACAAGTTTATCGGCTATAAGAAAGCCATCATCATAGGGTGTGCCATTATGACTTTGGGGCACGCCTGTATGGCCCTGGAAACGGTGTGGAGCCTGTATTCGGGACTGGCCCTGCTGGTCATTGGAACGGGATTTTTTAAGCCTAATATGACGGCAGTAATCTCAGAGATGTACAGGGGGAAGGAATCCAAAAAGGACGGGGCCTACACTATTTTTTATATGGGCGTGAATGCAGGTGCTTTCTTCGGGATGATGCTGTGTGGGTACCTGGCAGAGAACTACGGATGGGCCTGGGGCTTTGGCCTGGCCGGGATCTTTATGTTCTTCGGTATGCTGCAGTTCTGGCTGGCCGGGAGCCTGTTTGGGAGAATAGGGGACAAACCCCTGAAAGCTTCCGAATTCACAGACAACGTGGAGGAGCAGGAAGTGGAAGAGAAATTGAATCCTTTTACCAAATTTGACTATCTCCTTATCGGCCTCTCTTCTCTGGGCGGCCTCCTTTACCTCTTCAACGATCCCCTTTCCAAGATCGAGAATATAAACTTGCTGGATTTTAGCCTGTTCGGATATGACGGGTCCATCGAAGTGGTCATGATCTCCCTTGTCCTTTTCCTTATCCTGATCATCTCCAGGACTCTGCGGTATACTCCCGTGGTGAGGAATCGCATCTTTGCGGTTTCCATCTTTGGCCTTTTCACGGTGATCTTTTTCGCCACTTTTGAACAAAACCTGGGGACGATGACCATCTTTGCCCGGGACTATACGGACAGGATGCTTACCGGGTCTGCATCCATGGTCTTCAAGGTGGTGGATGCCCTGCTGACCACCGTCCCCATGATGATCATCAC
>NZ_JBFGBM010000210.1:0-3974 GCF_041567615.1 Muriicola sp. | reverse complement strand
TTGTAGACATTATCAAGATCCTGAACGAGTACCCAACTGCCAAATTCACCGTAGAAGGTCACACTGACAGTGTAGGTAGTGAGAAACTGAACCAGGAATTGTCTGAGAAGAGAGCTAATTCTGTAAGGGACTTCCTGGTCAACGAAGGAATCGCTGCAGACAGGCTGACCGCTGTTGGATATGGTGAGTCTAAGCCAATTGCCTCTAACAATACAAGGGCTGGAAGAACTCAGAACAGGCGAGTTGAGATCAACTTGGTCAAGTAAGAAAGAGTTCAAAATATATGAAAAGCTCCGCACCATGCGGAGCTTTTTTTATTTTTAGATATGCAGACATTTCTGGAAGAGACAGTTGCCCAAATCAGGGAACAGTACACGGTAGATGAACACCTGGTACTTGTGGTTCCCAGCAAACGGGCTGGGCTCTTCCTGCTGCAATTATTTGCAAAAACTGCCCCTAAACCAGGATTTGCCCCTGCGATCTACACCATAGAAGAATTCGTGTCCGTCTTATCCGGTATCCGGTACGCGACGAACACCCAGCTCATCTTTGAGCTGTTCGAAGTTTACAGGGGCCTGCGCGGAAAAGAGGCTGAGAGTTTTCATGAGTTCTCCAAATGGGGAGGAACCCTTTTGCAGGATTTTAATGAAATTGACCGCTATCTCATCTCTCAGGAAAAGATCTTTTCTTATCTCAGTGCCATTCAGGAGACAGACCACTGGTACCTCAGACCGGATAAAACGCCAATGATCAGGGCCTACATTGAATTCTGGAATTCTCTTGAGCCTTTGTACAATGCTTTCTCGGAACACCTGCTGAATATGAATTTGGGATACCAGGGACTCGTGTACCGCAAGGCGAGTGAGGCAGTAGAGCAGTACGCCCTGGATTCAGGAAAAACCCACCATGTCTTCATAGGTTTCAATGCCCTGAATACTGCAGAGCAGGTGATCATGAAAACACTGCTCTCCCACGATAAAGCCGATATATTCTGGGATATCGACCCGGTTTTCATTCAGGACAAGGTCCATGATGCCGGATACTTTATCAGGTCCTACTTCAAGAAGTGGAAATCCCTTTCCGCGAAGCATCTTAAAGACTCTGTGGAATCCTACGAAAGCCATAAAGAGATCAGGATCATAGGAGTCCCCAAAAGCGTGTCTCAGGCAAAATATGTGGGCTCCCTTCTCAACAGACTGGCCTCTGAAAATACATCCTTTCAAAAAAGTGCAGCCGTGGTGCTCGGAGATGAAAACTTATTGAATCCCCTGCTCAATTCCATACCCCCCTCCATTTCCAAAGTGAATATAACCATGGGGCTTCCCCTATCCCAGAGCCCTGCAGGCAGTTTATTTAATGAGTTTATCGCACTCTATGTAAATTGGAAAGGACAGGGCTGGTATCACAGGGATCTCCTTTCCCTTCTCTCACATCCTTATATAAAGAGGTTATTTAAGAAGCCCGATGAAACACTGGATAGACTTGGATCCATGGTCAGGGATCAAAACTGGGTCTACATAAGGCCCTCTCATTTGAAAGAAGTCAAATCCGGAGACGAGCAGATATTCTCCCTACTTTTCTCCGAGGGATTTGCCACGCCTTCAAAGCTGCTGAAAGCCTCTTCTGACCTTATCAAAGCCCTGATAGATAGGTTTAAGCTGGATGGAGACGCGATAGGTTTGCAATACCTCACTAAAATGGAAAGTGTCTTTAACGAAACCGAAGCCTATGTGAACAAATATGAATTCATCGCAGATCTCCGATCCTTCCAGAGCCTTTTCAGAGAGCTCATGACGAGAGAGACCATCGATTTCTACGGGCAACCTCTTGAAGGGATACAGGTCATGGGTATGCTGGAGAGCCGGAATCTCGACTTTGAGACCGTGATCATTACTTCAGTGAATGAAGGGATCTTACCCTCAGGGAAAACCCATTCTTCCTTCATTCCGTTTGATGTGAAAAAAGAATTCAGAATGCCTACCTACAAGGAAAAAGATGCAGTCTATACCTACCATTTCTACAGGCTGCTACAAAGGGCGAAAAACATTTACCTGCTCTATAACACTGAGCCAGATGTTCTCGAAGGAGGAGAGCCGAGTCGTTTTATATCTCAACTACTCACGGAGAAAAGAAAGGCAGGAAACATCCGTCATATCATAGCCTCCCCATCCTTAACCCTTCCCGAGCCTGTGCAGGAAAGCATCAGGAAGGATCACTCAGTACTGGAGACCCTGAAAGAGCGGGCTTCTATTGGATTTTCGCCATCGGCCCTTGCCACTTACATCCGTGATCCTATCCTGTTCTACAAAAAATATGTGCTCGGCATCAAAGAGCCTGAGGAGGTAGAAGAAAACATCGCTGCAAATACCTTTGGCACCATATTGCATGCAAGCCTTGAGCATCTCTATACTCCTTTTGTGGGGTCGGTGATCGATCCCGAAAAGCTAAATCTGCTTATCCCGCAAATACCACAGATCACAAGGAATGCCTTCAGGGACCATTACCCCAATGTGTCCCTGGAGAGCGGAAAGAACCTTATTGCCTACCAGGTCATCCAGAAGTATCTCGAAAATTACCTGAAAATGGCGATAGAGGAAAGTAAAAAGCACCGCATAGAAATCCTGGCCGTCGAGCAAAACGTGCAAATTTCACTGGACATACCGGGCCTGCCCTTTCCGGTATACCTCAAGGGCATTATTGACAGGGTCGATAAGAAAGATGGCATGCTCAGGATACTCGATTACAAAACAGGAAATACGAAAAAATCTGAAGTGGAAATAGGCGAATGGGGTGAGATCATCACCGATCCGGATAAAACCAAGGCATTTCAGATGATGTCATACGCCTATATGTTCCACAGCCTGAATTCCTCCGAAAGTTTTAAAGCAGGTATCATCCCTTTCAGGAGTCTGGAAAAAGAGGTCTTCTTATTTGGGTACCCCGGTACCGTGGGAAATGGTACTTCCCGAAAGGAGAATGTCATAAACACTCAGGCTTTGGATGCCTTTAAGGAACAACTGCATCAATTGTTATACTCCTTATTCGACCTTCAGATTCCTTTTGAAGCCAAAGTTGAGTGAGCCTATTTCTTGTCCGGACGTGTAGGCCTTACTTCAATCTTACTGGGTAGTGTCCTCGGATTCATGCGCAGGAGATCTTCTACCAGTTCTCCAATGTCCTCAGGCTGTATCTTCCAGGCATCACTTTCATCGGGCTGATTTCCATTAAAATGGGAGGCTACCGATCCCGGCATGATGGTAGATACTTTGATATCATAGGGCCTCAGATCGAGCATGGCGGCCTGTGTAAAACCGACCAGCCCAAATTTAGTCGCGTTGTACCCGGAACCTGAAGCAAAAAAATTAGTTCCGGCGAGACTGGCGATCGTGATATAATATCCTTTTGATGCTTTTAGGGCTTCCATAGAAGCCTTCAGGGTGAAGAACGGGCCGTTGAGGTTGGTGTCTATCATCTTATTCCAATCCTCAATGCTCAGCGTGTCTACAGGGTTGAATACGCCTATTCCGGCATTCGCAATAACCACATCGAGCTGGCCCCAGGTTTTCATTACAGCCTTAACGGCATTTATCTCATCCTCTGGACGGGTAACGTCTGATCCCAGACCTATCACTCGGTCTTCTGATCCGAGAGACTGAGCAACCATTCTCGCGTCCTCCGCGTTTCTTCCGCTGATGGCTACCTTCATCCCAGCATTGAGCAGTCTTTTCGCTATCCCTAAACCAATTCCTTTTGTACCACCCGTGATATAGGCTACTTTTCCTTTCATATGTATCTGCTTTAGTTTTTCCCAAAATAATAAGCGGAAGAGGAAGAATTGAAACTTCGGGCGTTATTCTTTTCTTAAAATAAAAAGTATGGATTTTGAAACTTACTCAAAAATTAGTTCCTTTGCGCTTCCAATGCGGGGGATTAGCTCAGCTGGCTAGAGCGCTTGCATGGCATGCAAGAGGTCA
>NZ_JBFGBM010000209.1:0-3975 GCF_041567615.1 Muriicola sp. | reverse complement strand
GTAATATCGGTCCATGGATCCGGGGTGAGTTGTTTGAGTCCGAGAGACATCTTCCTGTCCTCCCTGTCGAGAGTAAGCACAACGGCTTCCAGTTCATCTCCAACTTTTACGAAGTCCTGTGCAGACCTCAGGTGGGTAGACCAGGACATTTCAGAGACGTGAATAAGTCCTTCTACTCCTTCGGCTACTTCCAGGAATGCACCGTAATCCGCGATAACGACTACCTTACCTTTCACCTTGTCCCCTACCTTGATCTCATCGCCCAGGGCATCCCATGGGTGTTTTTCAAGCTGCTTTAATCCTAATTGTATCCTAGATTTGTTGTCGTCGAAGTCGAGGATCACCACATTGAGCTTCTGATCCAGGTCTACCACCTCGCTTGGGTGATTGATCCTGCTCCAGGAAAGGTCGGTGATGTGGACCAAGCCATCGACCCCACCGAGGTCGATAAAGACCCCGTAAGAAGTGATGTTCTTGACCACCCCTTCGAGTACCTGTCCTTTTTCGAGCTGACTGATGATCTCTTTCTTCTGTTCCTCTATATCTGCCTCGATCAGGGCTTTGTGGGAAACCACCACGTTCTTGAATTCCTGGTTGATCTTGACGACCTTGAATTCCATGGTCTTTCCAACATACTGATCGTAGTCCCTGATGGGTTTTACATCGATCTGTGACCCGGGAAGGAAGGCTTCGATGCCGAATACATCGACGATCATACCTCCTTTGGTCCTGCACTTCACAAAACCGGTGACCACTTCTTCCTTATCATGGGCTGCGTTTACGCGATCCCAGGCTTTGATGGTCCTCGCCTTCCTGTGGGAAAGTACGAGCTGGCCGCTTTTGTCCTCGCGGATATCGATAAGTACCTCAACCTTGTCCCCTACCTTAAGTCCGGGGTTGTAGCGGAATTCGTTCAGGGAGATCACCCCTTCAGACTTGGCGTTGATGTCAATGATCGCTTCCCTATCTGTAATGTGGGTAACGGTACCTTCTACAACTTCTTCATCCGCTGTATCTACAAAATTTTCTTCTACCAGTTTTTCGAATTCCTCGAGTTTGGAATCCTCTACCCGTTCAATGCCCTCTTCGTACTTTTCCCAGTCAAAGTTCTTCAGGAATTCCTGAGGATCCTGCTTGGGGGTTTCTTTCTTCTCTGTCTGAACGGCCTCAGCTACCTGAGTTTCTTCTGTTGTTGTTTTTTCTTCAGCCATCTGCTGATTTTTGTTTGTATTCCATAAACCTCCAGGAGCGGGACCATGTCTATGGAAGGTGTTGATGTTTTTTGTTTCTCCCCTTTTCCTCCTGAATACTAGTCAAAAAGGTGTGCAAAAGTACAATTTAATTCTGGTTTTAACAATCAATTTGGCAACCCGGCCAAAAAATTAAAGATTTTGGTCTATACACCCCGTTATCCTTGGGCATTTCGTATCTTTAAAGCTGTAGCATTTAACCAATAAATAACACATTAATTAATACATTCATGAGCGTAAAAGACAAATACCAGCCCGTACTCACGCTGGGAGAGAAATTAGGTGTCAAAGACGGTAAGGTCACCGTGGAAGAAGGGGTCCTCAAGGTCAAAGGAGAGACCAAAACCCAATATGAAAAGAACTTGCTTTGGGACAAGATCAAGGAAATCGGAGGGGAAAAACCCTCTGACATCAAAGCGAATATTACCGTGTCCGATGAGAGCGTTTACCACAGGCATGTAGTGCAAAGGGGGGAGTCTCTCAGCAAGATCGCAAAACACTATTACGGCGATCCCATGAAATACAAGGCGATCTTCGCGGCCAATACGGACATCCTTAAAAATCCGGATCTCATACACCCGGACCAGGTACTGGTTATCCCGAAGATCTGATGAAGAAATCAAAAAGGCGCCAGGAGGCGCCTTTTTTATGCCGTTTCTACCCTCTTTTGGGCTAAAGACAGGGCCCTCTCCAACTGTTCCTCCTGGCTCATGGCGCTGTTGTCGATAACAATGGCGTCCTCTGCCTTCTTTAGAGGAGAATGCTCCCGGGTTGAATCCAGGAAGTCGCGCTTCTGTACATTTTCCAGTACTTCCTCGTAACTGATGAGGGCACCCCTGTCCAGCAATTCCTTGAATCTGCGGGTTGCCCTGATGTCCGGGCTGGCCGTCATAAAGATCTTTAACTCGGCTTTGGGGAAAACCACCGTACCTATGTCCCTCCCATCCATAACCAGGCCTTTTTCCCTGCCCATCTCCTGCTGGAGGGCCACCAGTTTTTTCCTCACTTCAGGTACCACGGAGATCTGACTGACAAAATTGGATACCTCCAGGGTGCGGATTTCTTTTTCTACATTCACTCCGTTCATATACATTTCTGAAAACTGCAGTTCCGGATTGTATTTGAAGCTCAGGTCGATCTTCTGCAGGTCGGCCAGGAGGGGATCCTTCCTGAAATCTCTTTCGTCTATATATCCCTTTTGAAGGGCGTAAAGAGTGATCGCCCTGTACATGGCTCCTGTGTCTACGTAAATATATCCCAGGGCCCTGGCCAGTTGTTTCGCCATCGTACTCTTACCCGTGGAGGAGTATCCGTCTATGGCGATGATTATTTTTTTCATGGGCTAAAAATACGCAGTTTCCCAGAACCTGGCATACTTCAAGAGGGGAACCGGTCATTCCTTACGGAAAAGAAATTAAAGCCTTTTGGCATTCTTTACCTTCTGATTAGTGATTGCCAGATCAATGACCTCACTCATATCGGTCACGTAATGGAATCTGAGGCCCTTCAGGTACTCCTGCTTGATCTCCAGTATATCCTTCTCGTTGTCTGCACTCAGGATGATGTCCTTGATCCTGGCGCGTTTGGCTGCCAGAATCTTCTCCTTGATACCCCCTACCGGAAGTACCTTGCCCCTGAGCGTGATCTCCCCTGTCATGGCCGTACTCTTCCTCACCTTCTTTTGGGTGAAGAGGGAGACCAGGGAGGTAAGCATCGTAATCCCCGCACTGGGCCCGTCTTTAGGTGTGGCTCCTTCGGGTACGTGGATGTGCACGTTGTACCTCCCGAAAACCGAAGGGTCTATACCGAATGCCTCTGCATTCGACTTAATGTATTCCATGGCAATAGTGGCTGACTCCTTCATTACCTGACCCAAATTCCCGGTAATATTGAGTTGCCCCTTGCCTCGGGATAGAATGGATTCGATGAACAGGATATCTCCCCCGACGCTGGTCCAGGCCAGTCCGGTCACCACCCCGGCCACTTCATTGTTCTCGTATTTGTCCCTTTCTAGTCGGGCAGGGCCCAGGACCTTTTCGATGACCTCGTTGCTGACTTTAACTTCGTATTCCTCCTCCATGGCGATCGATTTGGCTGCGTAACGCACCATTTTCGCGATCTGTTTTTCAAGGGTCCTGACCCCCGATTCACGCGTATATCCCTCCACGATCTTTTCCAGCTGTCGTTTACCTATCCTCAGATCCTTCGGGCCTAAGCCGTGTTCCTTGAGCTGTTTAGGCAAGAGGTGTCTTTTCGCGATCTCCACTTTCTCTTCTATCGTATACCCTGTGACCTTGATGATCTCCATCCTGTCCCTCAAGGCAGGCTGAATGCTGGAGAGATTGTTGGCCGTTGCGATGAACATGACCTTCGAAAGGTCGTACCCCATCTCCAGGAAATTGTCATGGAAGTCATTGTTCTGTTCCGGATCCAGGACCTCGAGCATGGCCGAAGAGGGATCGCCTTGGTAGCTGCTCGACAGTTTGTCGATCTCATCCAGGATGAAGACAGGATTGGAGGTCCCTGCTTTTTTAATATTCTGTATGATCCTCCCGGGCATGGCCCCGATATAAGTTTTGCGGTGACCTCGGATCTCGGCCTCGTCCCTTAAACCACCCAGCGACATGCGCACGTACTGCCTGCCCAAAGCCTCGGCTATGGATTTACCCAGGGAGGTCTTTCCAACCCCCGGAGGTCCGTAAAGGCAAAGAATAGGTGATTTCAT
>NZ_JBFGBM010000208.1:0-3991 GCF_041567615.1 Muriicola sp. | reverse complement strand
TTGATCGATCAGGCCGAATTCGCCCAGCTTTTCCAGGGATGTCTTTTCAGGTTCTTTATCTTCCAGCATCCTGCAAAATTAAGGAGGATCTGAGAGAAATCGTATCTTTACTTATAAAAGTACCCTTTCCCAAGTCGGTTTGCTATGAAAAGAACCCTCCCTTTCTTTCTCCTCATCCTGTGTTTTGCCTGTTCAAAAAATGACGACCCTTCACCTGATCCGATTGTAATGGATCCTGTGGTTGATCCCCCTGTGGAAGACCCCGTGGATCCGGGGTCTAATTTTATCCCTTGTGAAAATGGCTTTGCCGGTGCTTTTCCCTGCCAGGGATACGACCTGCTGGGACGTCTGGACCTGAGTGCTCTCGGCGCCACAGCAGGGAATGACATTTGGGGCTGGACAGACCCGGACTCATCCAGGGAGTTTGCCCTGATCGGACTTGATAACGGGACGGCCTTTGTGGAGATCACGGATACGGAAAACCTGGTCTACCTCGGAAAACTACCCACGGCTACCACCTCAAGTATATGGAGGGATATCAAGGTCTATAGAGACTACGCCTTTATTGGTTCTGAAGCCGGGGGGCATGGGATGCAGGTATTCGATTTAAAGAAATTGCTCTCAGTTTCCAATCCTCCAGCCACCTTTGCATCGGACGCCCTCTATACCGGATTTGGAACGTCTCATAATATTGTGATCAATGAAGCTACAGGATTTGCCTATGCGATAGGGACAGGAAGCAGTGATCCTTATGACGGCGGAGCCCATTTTGTCAATATACAGGATCCACTGAACCCTTTACCTGCAGGAGGCTATGGGGCAAGCGGGCACACCCATGATGCTCAGGTAGTCCTTTATCATGGCCCCGATGCGGACTATTCGGGGAGTGAGATCTTTATGGGTTCCAACGAAAATACCGTATTGGTACTGAATGTCACCGATAAGCAGAACCCTTCAGTAATTTCAACATCACAATATCCTAATTTGGGGTATACCCACCAGGGATGGTTCACAGAGGACCAGCGCTATTTTATCGTCGGTGACGAAACGGATGAGATGAACTTTGGATTCAACTCGAGGACCCTTGTATTCGACATGACCGATCTGGACAACCCCGTACTCCACACCACCTATTACGGTCCTACCCAGGCAATTGACCACAATGGTTATGTGAAGGGAAACCAGTTCTTTCTGGCCAATTATACAGCCGGGGTCAGGGTACTTGATCTCACAGATCTGCAGGAGGGCAACCTGGTTGAAACTGGATATTTTGACAGCTTTCCCTCTGGAAATGGAACTTCCTTTGACGGAGTTTGGAGTGTCTATCCCTTTTTTGAGAGTGGTAAGATCATCCTGAGTGACATCAGTTCCGGGTTGCTGGTAATCCGCGCATCCAATTAAAATCGGGCCCTTTTCGCCATATTTACCTCAGTGGGATCAACGCCATCTTGATCAGGACAGAATAAGTATCCCACCTTTTTCCTGCCTGCTTTTTTTCCTTCGATCTTTTCTTGACCTGGAGCATAGAAAACTCTGATCCTCATATATGTTATTATAATGTTAGGATTCATTTGAACTCCCCGTATTTAGTGTATATTTGTAAACTATTTAGAATAAGTCCAATTAAGATGATCAAAGTATCTGAATCGGCTAAAAAGAAGGTGTCTGCCCTCATGACGGAGGAAGGATATGACCTTTCAAAAGACTACGTCCGCGTTGGGGTGAAGAGCGGGGGCTGCAGTGGCCTGTCCTATGAGCTCCGGTTTGACAACCAGATCAGCGATACGGATAAGGTCTTCGAGGACAATGACGTGCGCATCCTGGTCGATAAGAAAAGCTTTCTCTACCTGGTGGGAACCATCCTGGAATATTCGGGTGGACTCAACGGGAAGGGATTTGTATTCAACAACCCTAATGCGCAGAGAACCTGCGGTTGCGGAGAGAGTTTCTCCCTTTAATCAGAAGAACACAGCATATGGCATATACTGAGGAAGAATTAAAGAAAGAACTGGAGACCAAGGAGTACGAATACGGTTTCTACACGGATATAGAGTCGGACACCTTTCCCAAGGGGCTTAATGAGGAGGTCATCATCGCTCTTTCCAAGAAGAAGGAAGAGCCCGAATGGATGACCCTGTGGCGTCTCGAAGCTTTCAAAGGATGGAAGGAGATGGTAGAACCCGAATGGGCCAATATTCATTACAAGAAACCCGATTTCCAGGACATCAGCTACTACTCTGCACCCAATAAAAAACCGAAGTACAACAGTCTGGATGAAGTAGACCCCGAACTACTCGACACTTTTAAGCGGTTGGGGATCTCCCTGGACGAACAGAAGAAACTGGCCGGGGTCGCCGTGGATATCGTTATGGATTCCGTGTCGGTTGCCACTACTTTCAAAAAGACACTGGCAGAGAAAGGGATTATCTTTTGCTCTATTTCGGAGGCCATCAAGGAACACCCGGAGTTGGTTAAAAAATACATCGGGACTGTAGTTCCGCCCAAGGACAATTTCTACGCAGCCCTGAATTCCGCTGTCTTCTCAGACGGTTCCTTCTGTTATATCCCAAAAGGCGTAAAGTGCCCTATGGAACTTTCCACTTATTTCAGGATTAACCAGGCCGGTACCGGACAGTTCGAAAGGACCCTGGTGATCGCAGATGAAGGCAGTTATGTGAGCTATCTGGAGGGGTGCACAGCCCCGTCACGGGATGAGAACCAATTGCACGCCGCGGTGGTGGAACTCATCGCCCTGGACGATGCCGAGATTAAATATTCTACCGTACAGAACTGGTTCCCGGGAGACAAGGAAGGAAAAGGAGGGGTATACAACTTTGTGACCAAAAGGGGATTGTGCGAGCGCAATGCGAAGATCTCCTGGACGCAGGTGGAGACCGGCTCTGCCATCACCTGGAAATACCCATCCTGTGTGTTGAAAGGAGACAATTCCATCGGGGAATTCTATTCCATCGCCGTCACCAACAATTACCAGCAGGCCGATACAGGAACCAAGATGATACACCTGGGTAAGAATACCAGGAGCACCATTATTTCCAAAGGGATCTCAGCCGGAAAATCACAAAACAGCTATCGCGGACTGGTACAGGTGAACAGCCGGGCGGAGAACGCCAGGAATTTCTCCCAGTGCGATTCCCTCCTGATGGGGAACGAATGCGGGGCGCATACCTTCCCGTACATCGAAGCGAAAAACAAGACAGCCCAGATAGAACACGAGGCCACCACGAGCAAGATCGGGGAAGACCAGATCTTTTACTGCAACCAGAGGGGGATCGATACCGAAAAGGCAATCGCCCTTATCGTGAATGGCTTTAGCAAAGAGGTCCTGAACAAACTGCCCATGGAATTCGCCGTGGAAGCCCAGAAATTGTTGGAGATAAGCCTCGAAGGTTCTGTTGGATAATTAGTTATTGATAAAAGAAGAAAAAGAGAATATCATGTTGAAAATCAAAAATCTGCACGCAGGGGTAGAGGGAAAGAAGATCCTGAAAGGGGTAAATCTGGAGGTTAACCCAGGGGAGATACACGCCATCATGGGGCCTAACGGTTCCGGAAAAAGTACGCTGGCCTCCGTGATTGCCGGAAAAGAGGATTTTGAGATCACCAAAGGCTCTGTGGTCTTCGAAGGGGAAGACCTGGAAGAAGTGGCTCCTGAAGAACGGGCCCACAAGGGAATTTTCCTCTCCTTCCAGTATCCCGTGGAGATTCCCGGGGTGACCGTGACCAACTTTATGAAGACGGCTATCAACGAGTCGCGCAAAGCCCGGGGCCAGGAAGACATGCCGGCCAACGAAATGCTGAAGCGCATCCGGGAAAAGTCGGAGTTACTGGACATAGACCGTAAATTCCTCTCCCGTTCCCTGAACGAAGGATTTTCAGGGGGAGAGAAGAAGAGGAATGAGATCTTCCAGATGGCCATGCTGGAACCTAAACTGGCGATCCTGGATGAAACGGATTCCGGGCTCGACATCGA
>NZ_JBFGBM010000207.1:0-3994 GCF_041567615.1 Muriicola sp. | reverse complement strand
GCTGAGCCTGCTGATATCAAAGTCTTTCAGGATCTCATTGAGGTCCTCAATGAAATTCAGGTACGCTGCGTTGTCATAATTTGGATTTGCCATAAGCTTGGGGTTTTGGGGTTGCAGAACTCCACTAGAGATAATCGAGTTCGGCTAATTCATTCACACTTAAAATTTCGTTCAGGTCTTTGAGGAAGTTGAGATACTCCTCTCCGTAGGTATCGTATAACATGGTTGTCCGGTTTAAGTAGAGATCTGGGACTCTAAATATTAACTACATAAACTTATTTTTTCTCAACAGTTCTGCCAATTGTTTGTGGTGTATGGATGTATTTTTGTTGTATATAACGCATTTTTTGAGGTGCTTATTGTGGGATCACAGACCAACCTGGTATCTGAGTCCGGCTGAAAGTGCCCAGAAATAATTTCCGGGGGCAAAGACAAATTCCTGGCGGGTGATACCTAGTTGAGCCCTGTAGAGCGATGGATTCGACTTAAAGGAGAACTGGTATTCCATCATGAGTTGCTGGGATTCTACAAAGAGAAGGGTCTCCGCAATCAGGACGCTGTTGGCCCTGAACTGCCTGAATTCAGGCATAAAACCCATTCCCGCGTTCAAACCTATATAGTTGTTGACATCCTTCAGGTATCTACGGGCCGTGAGAACCCCTGATATTCCCAGCGTGTTGTTATTCCTGGGCGTAAGGTAGGGCCTCAGAGAAAAATAATAATTGCCCTTGTATAGACCAGCAGAACCGGTAAATATGGTCACATCACTGTCTGTAAAGGACAAATACCTCACCCCGAGAGAGGTCTCCATCCCTTTGGACAGATTTACGTAAAGATCCCCTCCCACTCTGTGTTCCGGGTATATTTCGCTCTGACTGAACCCGTAGTTCAGATAGGCATAGAGCGATTTTGAAAATTTGGGATACAGGTCCACCTCATACTGTATCCCATCTATGCCAAACCTGTTGCTGTAATTGATCCTGGGTACGATCTTACCCAGTCCGGTCACGAGGTTGAATTCTACTCCGGAATAATACATGGGGTCAAAGACCACATCGAACACGTCCGCTGAACTAAAGAGGGCCACGAAGCTTTCATCATTGACTGGTATTTCTGAATCTGTTTCCGCATTTGAAGGAGTTCCGTTTTCTTCCCAGGATTCCAGGATTCGGTTCCTGAGTTCCTCAATATCATCATCTTCAGGTAAATAGATAAGAGCTTTGTTTGCAAGACCCAGGGCCGTGTGCTGGTTTTGTGCATACACCTCATTGCGTATGGCAGCTTCCCAGACCTCTTTGTTCGACTTTTCGGTGGATATGATCCTGTTAAAGAGTTTGCGCGCCTGCTCGTAGTCACCATCCCAGCTAAAGGTCTTGGCCAGCAGGTTTTTTACATCCGTGTATTCCGGGTAATGAGCAAGGACATTCCTCAGCGTGTCCCGTGCCTCTTCCCGTTTTCCGTCCCCGGCAAGGGCCAGGGCCCTTTTCAGAGACAGGTCGGGGTCTCTGGGATACGCTCTATCCTGCCCCCTGAGTTGGAGCGGGAAATGAAGCAGGACAAGCCCAAGAAGAACAGGTATTATTTTTATATATCCGTTATTCATATCCATCGTCTTCAAATTTCAGGTATCCGAGATTGTGATCGTTAAAAAGGGTTTTATCCTTTTTCATTTTTTCTTCAGCTCTTTGAATCTTGCTCTTTAGTTCCTTGTTGTAAATCCGGTTCTTTATGATCACTGCTTTGAGATCCAAGGCCTTGTAATTGGTATCGGACCAGAAATACACGTCCAGCAAAGCCGAATAAGCATCTGCATAGACGGGGTATTTTTTAACCGTTTTTTCCAGCAGCTTAGCTGCCTGATCGTATTGTTTATTCCAGGCGTAGATCCTTCCTTTGAGGATCTCCGTGTCTGCATGGCCGGGCACTTCCTTTAAAATGTGTTCACACAGTAACAAGGCCCGGTCCCTGTCACCTGAGATCGCCAGGTCTCTGGCCGTTTTGAAGGCATTGTCGTAATCATCACTGTTAAAGACACTGTTGATCCAGACCATTTCTGATCTTTCTTTTTCGGTATTGACAGTGTCCGTTGCCAGCAGGTTCCCGGGGATGAGCTTGTCATTCCGGGTGACATATCGGTTGATCGCCCTGAATTCTTTAAAGGAAGCGATCAATTCGTCCTTCTTCTGAACCTCCCGGGGTTCATATAGACTGAGATCTGCCCCTATCCCATAGAGGGAATTACCCGAGAGACAAATACCGCCTCTGATGTATTCCTGCAGGTTTCCCCTATGGCGGTAAAGCGGTATGACCTTATCCTGTCTAAAGAAACCTTTGTGAACCAGGCCATTTCCCAGCCACGAAACTTTCTCCGGCAGGGTAGAGCGGTACTTAGCATTCAGGAGTCCTGCCACTTCCGGAAGGATGTCGGTATGGGCGACAAGTGAATTGATACGAGCAGGTGACTTCAACAAAGGACTGTAGAGGATCAGGGGGACCCTGTAACGACCCAGATAATCCTTTTGAGGGAGTTCACTGAGGTTATGGGTGCCGGTAATGACAAAGACGGTGTTGTAGAATTCGGCTTTCCTCCTGTATCCTTCCATAAAGGTTCGCACCGCCTGGTCTGTGTACAGCAGGCTGGCAAAAATCTCCTTGTTCTTTCGGATCAGGCGTTTGTTTCGATCCGTCATCTGTACGTTTTCCGAAATCTCGTCTACCTTTTTCCTGTAATCATCGGGAGAAGGGATTAGGAAAGGACTTCGGGTACTTTGCGTCAGGAAAACATCGAGTCTCGGGCGGTCATAGCTGGTAAAATCATCAAACCATTTGCGGAATAACTCCCCATCGGGATAGCCCAGGGAGATCCCTGCAGCATCTTGCTCCTGAGCCTTATACCCGGGACCGAATGCCTTACGACCCGAGATAAGTCCGACCTCTTCCTCGTGTAAGAATTTACCGAGGTTTTCCAGGGAAATATTTCCCCCGAAATAGAAGGATGTCTGATACCCGTTGTCATTTAAAAGATCGAACATGGTATAGCTTTGCGGCAGGGATTCGAGATTGGTAAACCCTTCTTCCCCTGAAGGGAGGGATCCGAAAATAGATGGAATACTGGCTACAGCCTCCCCGGTATTGCTAAGGCTGTGAGGCCAGTAAAGGGAGGTGTTCACCAGAGAATTCACGAAGGGCATAAATTCCTTAAAAGGAGCCTTTTCTCCTACAAAGTCGGATCCCACCCCATCCATGACGATAAATACCAGGTTCGGGCTTTCTTCTTTGAGCGCAAAATGGGAGGCGAGTCCCGAGACAGGCTCATAGGTCTTCAACAAAGGATATTCCTCCTGTCCGTCGTATTTATTGAAATCTGTCAGCTCCTCGAACTGATGGTAGATCAGGTGCTGGGTCTTATTCTCGTTTACCGGGTTTTTCCGGGTAATGAGCGTCGCCAGGAAAAGGCTGAAAATGATTAACGTAAACGGATACATACGGTTCACCAGCGGGTATACATTGGCGGTGATTCTGTAAGACAAATACAGGAGGACTACGGCAAAAAAGAAGAAAACAGGTGTGTAGTAAAGGAAGGACCATCCTCCCAGAGCCTCGACGCGTTCGATAAACCCTGCCCCTAGAATCTCGTAATTATCCACGTAATACTTGATCAGGAGACCTTCTGCGCCCAATAGCACCACCAGGCAAAGGGAGACCATTTTAAATCCGGCATTGGCTTTTAGTTGCTCGAGAAATTTATAGGGGAATACCAAAAACAGGGCCGTGAGGGACACAAATCCGAGATGATGTACCAAAAGGAGCAGCAGGCTCTTGTTGAGTACACTGTCGAGTACGCCTGCACTGAACAAGGTAATGTTCTGGTACAGGGCAGTTGCGATCAGGCAGAGGAAGAACGCAAGGATCAGTCTGATGAAATCCCTAAGATCCCTTCTCTTTACCGGTATGTGTATTTCTGTACGCATAGCTTATGCCTTTGCAAAACCTT
>NZ_JBFGBM010000206.1:0-4011 GCF_041567615.1 Muriicola sp. | reverse complement strand
GGGTCCTGCAGTGCACAGAAACAGCTAATTGCAGGAGAGGAGAAGACGGTGGTAAGGGAAAACCTCCAATACTACCTGTATTTCCCTGAGGATTATGTGGATGACGACAAAAAGCTCTTCCCCCTTCTGCTCTTCCTCCACGGGGGAGGGGAATCGGGGGAAGACCTGGAGGAGTTAAAGAAGAATGGTCCGCCTAAAATGCTGGCGGAAGGGTATCCCTTTCCCTTTATGGTGCTGGCGCCCCAGAATCCCCACAAAAAGAAGTGGTGGAATGTGCACGCTGTGATGCAACTCCTGGATTCCGTTATGGCCCATCACAGGGTGGATCCCAAACGCATCTACCTTTCCGGCCTGAGCAGGGGCGGGAGTGCCGCCTGGGACCTGGCCGTACAGTACCCGGACCGGTTTGCTGCCCTGGCCGTGGTCTGTGGGATGGCGCCCGTACCCTATGCCTCATGGATAGACAAGGACCTGCCCATCTGGGTCTTTCACGGGACGGATGACCGCTCCATCCCGTTTTCGGAATCTGAGAACATGGTGGCCGCCCTCAAAGAAATGGGCTATGACGTCACCTTTACCGTCTATGAAGGAGTGGGGCATGACTCCTGGATACAGGCGTACCAGACAGAAGGCCTGTACGACTGGATGGTCGCACAAAAGCGGAATTGAAGATCCTGGGAATAATCGTATTTTCGGAACACCAAGAGGGATTGTACTATGCATCGATTTACCCGAAACTTTCTGTTTATTTTTATCATTTCAGGTCTGCTTGTTCTCTGTATTTCCTGTAAGGACAAAGCCGAAAAGGGAGAAGAACACGCTTTTACTAATGCCCTGGTGCACGAGACCAGCCCTTATTTATTGCAACACGCTCACAACCCCGTAAACTGGGTTCCCTGGAGTGAGGAGGCACTGGAGCGTGCACGGAAAGAAGAGAAACTGATCATTGTCAGTATCGGCTATTCCTCCTGTCACTGGTGCCATGTGATGGAAGAGGAGACGTTTGAAGACGAGGAAGTGGCGGAAATCATGAACGAGCACTTTATCAGCATCAAGGTAGACCGGGAGGAGCGCCCTGATGTGGACGAGGTCTATATGACGGCTGTCCAGCTGATGACCGGAAACGGGGGATGGCCCCTGAATGTGATCCTCCTGCCCAATGGCAAGCCTTTATACGGGGGTACCTATCACACCAAAAAGCAGTGGATGGAGGTGCTCAATAATGTCAATACCAAATATAAGGAGGACAAGGCCGGGGCGGAGAATTATGCCGATCGTGTGGCAAAAGGGGTTGCTGAAGTCAATTTTATCCCCAAGGTGGGCATTAAAGCTCCTTTGCCTGAAGGGTTTTTTGAAAATGCCCTGGCGCCCTGGAAGGCCCAATGGGACATGCAAAAAGGGGGAGACCTGGGACAGCAGAAGTTTATCGTTCCTGTAAAACTGGATTTCCTGTTGGATTACTTCCGATTGGAAAATGACCTGGAAGCCGATGTCTTTGTGAAAAACACCCTGGATAAGATCATACAGGGAGGGATCTACGACCATGTGGGGGGTGGGTTTTTCCGTTACAGCACGGACCCCGACTGGAAGGTGCCCCATTTTGAGAAGATGCTTTATGACAATGCCCAGTTGCTCAGCCTCTACTCCAAGGCCTATGTCATGTATAACGAGCCTGCCTACAAGGAGGTGGTGGAACAGACTGCCGCCTTCCTGGAACGGGAGATGAAACGAGATGAGGGAGGATATTTTGCCGCCATGGATGCCGACAGTGAGGGGGTGGAAGGCGCCTTTTACACCTGGCAAATGCCAGAGCTTAAGGCCCTGCTCGGGCAGGAGTTCGAGTTGTTTTCGGACTTCTATTCCATATCGCCTGCATTCGCCTGGGAAAAGGACCGATATGTATTGTTCAAGCGGAAATCAGATGCTGAATTTTCCGGGGAGTACAACCTTTCCCTGTCGGAGTTAACGGCTAAGGAAGAACAGTGGAGATACGATCTGTTGCAGGCCAGGAACAAACGAACAGTCCCGCGGAAGGATGACAAGATCATCACCTCCTGGAACGCCTTGCTGATCAACGGCTACCTGGATGCCTACAAGGCCTTTGGAGAATCTTCTTATCTCCAGCGCGCTAAGGCAGTATTTGAGACCCTAAAATCTAATGCCTTCAATAACGGGCGTCTTCTACATTCCTTCAAAAGCGGCAGTAAGCGGGAGGAAGGCTTTCTCGAAGACTACGCCTTCCTTGGCCGTGCGAGTTTTGGGCTCTATGAAGTGACTTTGGAAACGGGGTATCTCGACTTCACGTCCCGTTTGATGGAGACGATCACGTCTGATTTTTACGACGAAGCCTCTGGCTTGTATGAATACAACGACAATTCTGCACTTATCTCAAAGATCATCAAGGTAGATGACGGGGTCATCCCTTCCCCCAACTCGGTTGTCGCCGAGACCTTGGTCAAATTGGGACACCTGAAATACGACAAAACCTATCTGGAGCGGGCAGATGAAATGATGAAGACCTTGAGTCCGAGGGTGGGTGAAGCCATTGGCAATTACGCCTTATGGGCGAACCTGATGTTGTCAAAAACCCATGGTTTTTACGAAGTAGTGACAGTGGGTCCCAAGGCACAGTTCCTGACGAATGAGTTACACCGGGAATTCATTCCCAATGCCCTGGTGGTGGGAAGCCCCGTAGCCAGTCACCTGGCCTTATTCAAGGACCGGTTCTTCGAAAATGAGACCCTGATCTATGTCTGTACGAACAATACCTGTAAGCGACCGGTAACGTCCGTTACGGAAGCCCTGCAGCAATTGCAGGATTTCCGGGTGAATGGACCCTGACCAGCTGAAGACTGTCGCTGTTCCTGGCGACCAGGACAAAGCGATCTCCATTTATGGTGATTTCAGCCATATCCTTGACATCCCCGGGAGTAAACCAGCCGCTTTCCCTGTTGGTCACGGCCTTAAATTCTCCATTTCCGTTTCCTTTGAGGAATAAACCATTGCCGGCATCGTTCCTGGGTGTTTCCACCTCAGAGCTGTACAAGTTGCCTGCGATCACCACATCGAGGAGAGCATCCCCGTCAAAATCGTCCACGAGGATCTGGTTGACACTGGAGATCTGGGCCGGGTTGGGAAGAGGATGGGTCACAAAGCCTGTCCCGGTATTTTCCAAATATACGCTGGCGAAGGAGGTGACCTGATAATGGAGCGCATCCTCCAGGTATTCCTCTGTGTACACGTCTTCCAGCGTGGCTGTGGAAAAGGAGGCGTAGTCCTCAAATTTCTTCTTGATGCCCGGCATCTGCTGGGAGGAGCACTCCCTTCCCCTCAGGGGATATTTCTTGCCCCCGTTGAAATAACTCAACACGATATCCGAAGTTCCGCTCCTGTCGAAGTCGTGGTAATAGATATCGAAGGTCTCCTGCTCGCTTGCCTTGTATTTGTAGTTCAGGCCGAGGTTACCGGCGATGTAGTCCGGATCCCCATCCCCGTCGAAATCCCCTTCCTGTATACTGAACCACCAGCCGGTACTGGCGTCCAGCCCTGTTTCCGCAGTTGCATTTTTAAAAATCCCTCCCTCGTTCTTTAAAACGGTCAGAGGCATCCATTCGCCGGTCACGATCAGGTCTAATAAGCCGTCCTTGTCATAATCTGTCCAGATCGCATCCGTGACCATTCCGAGGTCTTTCATCATGGGCGCCACCTTATCGGTAATATCCCGAAACAAGGCACCCCCTTTAGTTGTACTGACATTTTCCAGGATATAGCTGGCAGCCGGCAAGGGATATTGTCCTGGTACGAGCCTGCCTCCCACGAAGAGGTCGAGATCCCCATCCTTATCAAAATCTGCTGCCTTCACCCGCGAGCCGCTGCTCAATATGGAGGGTAATGATTTTACGGCCCGTTGTAGCCCGCCTTTGCCGTCATTGATGTACAATCTGTCCTGGAGCAAATCGGATCCGGCAGGAAACTCATTGCCCCCGCTGACCATATACAGGTCGTTGTCCC
>NZ_JBFGBM010000205.1:0-4064 GCF_041567615.1 Muriicola sp. | reverse complement strand
CCCGATAAAACCGGCTCAGGGTATTGTCTCTGTCCAGTAGATTCCAGACAGATACGCCCACCTGTGCATTAGTGCCGGATGTCAGGGAGAACAGGTACAGAGCTGAGAAATCTAAGCGCATATAATCCAGAAACCGGTCCGAATTACTGGGGCGGAAATTAATGGCATCGTTCAGCACGGGTTGATCCTGATCAGGGATCGTTGTGGGTTTCCCCGTTCGCCAGTTCCACCCCGCTGCCAGTCTCAGGTGATCAGCTTCATAGCTCATCCCCAGGGTCATCGCATGAGTGATGTCGTAATTGTTGGGAAATGTCCGCTCAGGTAAGGTCTCAAACGTATAGTCCGATTGCAGGAGGGAATAACTCAGCCAGGCGCTTAGGACATCCAATTGTTTGCGCACCAGGACGTCCATTCCCCGAGCCTTGTAGCTGCCAACAGCCTTTTGGAATTCATATTGATTCTGAAATCCCTGGCTTTGGGTAGTGATTCCTTCTACTTCCTTGTAGTAGCCCACAGCGTTGATCAGCCATCCTGACCGGTTGAAACTCAGGCCTGCTGAACCCTGTTTACTGGTGATCACTGGGATCTCCTGTTCATCGGCGAGTTGCCATCGGCGTTTCTCAATGCCCAGAAAATCACTTTGAAAGTTGATCACCTGGGAGGTGTTCTGATGCTTGAATTCACCTAAGAGCTCCAGGTTAAACCCTTCTGCAATGCGCTGGTTGAAACTCAGGCGGGGTTCCCAGATGATCCTGTTGAACTTGTCTAGGTAATTCAATCGAACTCCCATGTCTGCACGAGTAGACCGGTCCCCTGAAAAATACCCCAGGGAAGTATACCCGCTGTGGACACGGAGCACATTCCCTTCGAGTCGCCTGAAAACGGGATCGTCCACATCATCCAGGTTAGTGACCTTGGTCTCCGTGAACTGGTAACCCGAATTCCACTGCCATTGTTCCTTCAGCCGCATAGAAAAATTCATTCGGGCCGCTGTTTCTGAGACCTTGTTCTCCTGAAGGAAACGCTGATCATTAGCGATATTCACATTGATGGCCCTGAGGTTGTAATCGGTATTGTAGATCTCAAGATCCGTACTGATCCTTTCATCCCAGCGCCTTTCGTACCGGAGTCCGCCTGCGACCGTTCCCTGGGCAAGGCTGCTTTCGCGGGAGACGGGCGTGTTGTCGATGTTGGCATTTTCATTGAAGACAAGGTCGTTTCTGGCCACGATAAAATTCAACCGCAGCAGGTCTTTTTCTGAAGCCTTCCACAGCCACCGAAGGGAGGTATCATAGAAATCGAAGGTCTTGTCAGAATTGATCACATTTCCGGCACTGTTCTCCACTTCCGTATCCTGGGATATCCTGTTGAAGTACTCGGTGTAGGTGGGACTCACCACAAAATCATTGATCGCTTTGCGGGCGGCTACCTGAATGGAGGAAGAAGCCCCGAGAGGAGTGTCCACAAATCCGCTGACATCGATGAAATTCACTCCCAGGGAACCGGAAATCGTTTTATTGATCCTGTCATCGGTTTCCATATCGATCGTACCCGAGACCCCGTCGGTAAAACGTGCGGGGGTGCCATTCTTGCGAAGGGACACATTCTGGGTGATCATGGGGTTGAACATAGAGATCAAACCAAAGAAATGCCCCGACTGATACATTTTTATACCATCCCACAATATCAAGTTCTGGTCATTGGTACCTCCCCTGATGTTGATGTCAGAAACGGTTTCACTGACGCTCTGAATACCCGGGAAGGCCTGTACAGCCTGCAGGACATCTGTTTCTATCAGGCCGGGGAGGATGGTAAACCGATCGAAATCGATCTGGTAAGACCCGTCATCGAGCTGATCGATCCCACGGATCAGGTAGTCGTAAAGGACGATCTCGGCAAGCTGGAGTTGCTGGGGTATCATATAGATTTCCTCACAATTCTCCGGATCATTGGATGAGAATTCCTGTTCCAGATTTCGGTATCCGATAAAACGAATGGAAACCAGGCCTTGCGCACCCTGGAGTTCTACCTCAAAATATCCGGTTTCATCAGATATGGTCGACCCCGCATCGCTCTGTACAGTAGCAAAAGGGAGGGGGTCCCCCGTATTGCGATCCTTCAGATAACCGCAGAACAGGGCGGTTCCTTTTTTGATCGAAATAAAATGGTCCGGCAGTACGGTGAATACAAGTCCGCTTTCCTCAGACAAATAAGCCAGGACCTCTTCTATAGGCCATTCTTCCTTTGGGGGGATGAGGTTCAGACCTTCCACGACCTCGGACGCATAGTTGAAGCGATACCCCTTTGAAAGGGACACCTGTTCCAGGATTTCCTTCAGGGGTATTTTGTCTTGTTCTCGTTGAGAGTAGCTGGAGAATCCAATGCAAAGAATAAAAAAAAGGAATAAGGATCGGCTACTTTTCACGGGTTTTCAGGATCACCATGTTGTCTTGAGTGAGATCGTATGACAGTCCCAGGGGTTCTGCGATGGAACGCAGGGCATTTTTTAGGTCGTCGTGCACAAATCCACCCGTAAACCGGGTATCGGCCGACACGCCTTCCAGGACCACCTCAACATTGTACTGCCTTTCGAGTTCAGCAACCACCTCGGAAAAAGGAACTTCCCGGAAATCACTGATATTATCTTTCCATTGGGGCCCCTTAAGAGAGGTGCTGCCCCGAGTCATTTCGCCATTGAGGAAGCTGAGACTTTCACCGGCCCGGAGTTCCTCTGTGTGGCTTCCTGAAACCACCCTTACGTGTCCTTCGTAGCAGATCACCTCAAAGACCGTGGCACGCTGTTTCACGTTGAATTCTGTACCTAACACAGAAACGGTTCCCTGGGGGGTGACTACATCGAATCTCGATCCTTTGGCCACATCAAAAAAGGCCTCTCCTTTTAACTCAAGGGTACGGTTATCCTCCCAGTTCCTTCGGTTATAGGTGACCGCACTCAGGGCGTTGAGGACCACCTGTGAAGCATCCGGTAACTCAATGGTGGTCTTTTGGGCCGCCAGGGTCTCCACCTTCACTTCAGAGGGAAACAGGATGAAATAATACAGGGCGAACCCTATGACGAATACACTGGCGATCCTAAGGAGCCAGGTGGTAGGATGCAGCTTTCTGACCGGTACCTCCCTCGTCCTTATCTTCTTTTGGAGGGTTTCGAAATCTGATGGTTCTGAAAATTGGGAGGCTTTGAAATGCGAAGCATCAGCGATCAACCGTTCGTAAAAAGGATAGGCCTCTTCCTGCTGAAAAGTTTCCCTTTCAGCTTCGGTGAGGCTATCGTTCAGCCATTTTTCCAACAAGGATTTCTCTTCCATGATGCTCGATCTTACTTATATAACAACCCAGTTCCCAAAATTCCTGATTATTTTATTCGAAAATTTTCCAGTTCTTCCTTCAGAATGCCAAAGGCCGAGTAAATCCGGTACTCCACGACCTTTCTGGTTACTCCCAGCAGTTCCGCGATCTCTTCGTGTTTCTTTCCCTCCACCTTATTGAGGAGGAAGGCGACTCGCTGCTCTTCGGTAAGTTTGGCCAGTACCTGCTGGTACTTCCTGAAGTATTCTTCTTTCTGCATCAGGAACTCCGGATCTTCCCGGGTGATGTCTGCCGGTTTTTCTGAGCGATACCGGAGTACCACCTTATGGTGTTTGATGTCGTTCAGGACATTGTTATTGGCCACCTTATACAAAAATGCCCTGGCTTTGGAGAGGACCACTTTCTTACAGTTCTCCCACAATTTTATAAAAGCTTCCTGGGTCTTGTCGTCAGGGTTGCAGGTTTCCCCGTATTTGTAATACAGGTAGTTGTGGAGTTCGGTGGCATACTTTTCATGAAGCCTCTTAAAGGTTTCTTCCCGGCATACGTTCTCTTGTAATTCTTTGGTCAAAACAAATTCAGTAAGACTGCGTTAAAGATATAAATTAAAATTTCTCAATTTTTTTTCAGGAGAAATGAAGACTTGGTTGTTTAAAGGGTAAACAGTTTAATTTAAATCTTATTATGCTATGAAACCATTTGTGAAGTTTTTATCACTGATCCTTGTAGCCTCTCTG
>NZ_JBFGBM010000204.1:0-4075 GCF_041567615.1 Muriicola sp. | reverse complement strand
GAGGTTCTGCAAATTCCTCTGGGTACGGTTAAAACGAGGAATCGAAACTGTATTTCCCAGTTGAGGAAAAACATGACGGCAAAATGAGGGATGTTAAGGCATACATAGAATCAGGGATACTGGAACTTTACGTTGCAGGTCAGCTTTCAGAAAAGGAAAACCTGGAAGTTGCCCGATATGCTGACGAATACCCTGAAATTCAGGCCGAGATCATCGAGATCGAAAAGGCCATTCTTGCCTTGACAAGGGAAGCGGCACCGGGATTCAAACCTTCTTTTGACAATATATCACATTCCCTGTCCCAAGGTGATGACAAGGGCATCAGATCCATAGGCGGTTCCCGAATTCTCAGAAAGGAATATCTGGGTTGGGCGGCTTCGTTCCTGCTGGCAATCGGGACTACTTATTTATATTTTCAAAATAAGGAGTTGAATTCGAAGATTCAGCGAGCAGAATCGGAAATCCTGCTTATGGAAGAACAGATCGCCGAGGCGGAAAATTCACTGGAGGGTGCTGAGCAACTCCTGAACACCATAAGGGATAAGAACGTGGTCGTTGTTGCCCTCGGAGGTCAAACGGTCTCTCCGGAGTCCTACGCAAAAGCGTACTGGAATAAAGAAGAAGCTCAGCTGTTTATTGATGCCAAAGGCCTGCCTGCACCGCCCGAAGGTATGGCCTATCAGGTCTGGTCACTCAAACTGGATCCCCTCAGCCCCACCAGCGTGGGACTTCTGGAAGATTTTACCAATGACGACAACGGTATTTTTGCCTTGAGCAATCCAAACGATTCCCAGGCTTTCGGGATCACCCTGGAGCCTGAAGGAGGAAGTGAGTTCCCAACCCTGGAACAGCTTTACGTGCTGGGCAAGGTGACTTCCTAATTACCCCGGTTAAATTTAAGATGAACTCCCCTAGAATGTATACCGAATCCTACCCTGTAGATAGAAGGGGGCTCCGGGGGTAAAATGGATTTCTTCAACAGCCTCAGTCTCTTGCCGCAGTCGTGAGGTGGTTGCAAATTGGGTTTCATTCCACTCCGTGTTGAACAGGTTTTGAACGGAAATTCCCAGGGTAAGGTCGGGGAGCAACTCGTAATTAACATTTGAATCAAAGACCAGATATCCTTCTGCTACAATGGAGTTGTCCTCATTGGCCGGCCGGTCGCCGAGAAAACGATATCGGATCCCTCCTGACCATTTCTTAAGACCAACGGCGGATAAACCTCCTGCGAGGGTGATCCCGGGGGCCAGGGGTATGTAGTCATTTCCATCAACAGCATCGATGCTGCGCGCCCTGGAATAGGTCAGGTCAGAATTGAAATACAACCAGTCGTTGATCTGGTACCTTACCCCCAGGTCTATACCTTGTCGCTCTGAACGACCACTGGGTTCCACGATCCCGGCATCCCCCACATAGACAAATTCCTGTTCGAGGTAGAGATACCAGAGGGCTGCATTGAACACCCACTGAGTTCCTGAGCGGAAGATGGTCCCGGCATCTACACCATATGCTTTTGGCAGTATTTCCCGGTTGTTTTGGCCGAGTACGACCCGGGAATCATTGGAATGAAACCCGATACCCGACTTTAAAAACAGCTGCCAGTTGTTGCTCGGGTTGTAGAGTAAACTCAGTTTAGGAGAAACTACGGTTTTTACGGCACGCTGGTTTTTGTACACATTGCTTAGGGCATTGACATAGCCAAATTCGAAGTGATCGAGGCGCAGCCCGGTAAGCAGGGTAAATCTATCCCACTGCACTCTTGCGTCCAGGTAACCGTATAGATTTGTTTCCTCTACATCCCCCAGTTGTATCCGCTCGCGGATCTCTCTGCGGTTGGCGGTTTTGGAAAGTTCATTGTCCCGGATCAGGTCCGTCCTGAAGCCGGAACCAAGGGTCAAGTCTGCATCGGCAGTACCCCATTGTAAATTTTTGTTCCAGGACGAGTTCAAACCAAACAGATCCCGTGATTCACGCTGAGCGATCTGATCACCATTTTCCGGATCTTCCAGGAAAAAAGTAAAATTGGAAAATAGTTCGAAGTCGTATTGGCTCCAAAAAACATTGGTCTTGAAAATACCTCCATCGCCCAATGCCTTGAAATACTCAAAGTTGAGGTTCGATCTCGATGTAGTACCTCCTTCCGTATCGTCGATGGCTCCAAACCGACTTATAAGACCTTGATCCACGGCCCTTTGAGGGATCTGCCCGGAGGCGTCCCAGTTGCTGGTGAAGTGGGAAACGGTTGCTGAAAATCGGGAATCTCGATCCTGTGAGATGGTGTATTTGCCAAAAAGGTTGATGCGGGAAAAGTTCTGGCTGCTCTCAAAGGGACCGTCAAAGCGGAGAAATTCTGTGGCTATGTATGCTTTTTGAAGTTTTTCATCCACAATGTTGAATAGGCCTAAATTCCTGTTCCAACCAAAATCCCCGTATTCTACCTGCACTGTATTCTTGTCGAGATGATCCCTGGTCCTGAAACCCACATAGCCTGCTGTGGCAAAATTGCCTTTGTCTGCATGGTAGGGACCTTTATCGAAATCTACGGATTGCAGGATTTCCGGGATGACGAAATGCAGGTCGGAATACCCCTGTCCGTGGGCATGGGAGACCATATTGACAGGCATGTTGTCCACGCTGATGGCGATATCCGTTCCGTGGTCGATATCGAAACCCCTCAAAAACAATTGTTCTGCCTTGCCTCCTCCGGCATGCTGACCTATAAACAGGCCCGGAACCTTTTGGAGAATTTCCTGGGAAGAACCCACGGGCTGTACCTTCAGGTCGATTTCAGCCAGGACCGAGAGGGCGTTGATCTCGGGTTGTATGACCACCTCGTTCAATTGAAGGGCAGCTTCTTCCATGACGATGGTCAGACGCTCTGAAAATTGTCTCTCATTTAAGGGTAACACGACCTTTTGGTATCCCAATGCCCCCATTTTCAAAGTATCCCCGGGCCGGGTATCCCTTATGGTAAAGTATCCGTTCTCATTGGTGTGTGCGTGGGTGCTCGAATTTTGATTGAATACATAGGCACCTTCCAGAGGGGTGTTCTCGCTACTGACCAGTGTACCTGATATCTCCTGCCCGGCAAGATCAAACGCAATGAGGGAAATACAAAGACTGATGAGATAGGTTCTCATGAAAATAGATTTTACAAAATAGAGGGGGGGTTCGTGTTTACTGCCTATAGCCTCCCGAGGGATTCTATTTTGGTTATTGTCGAAGGCCCCAGTTCATAACGGGCTTCCGTAACGGCCTTTTTCAGTTCCTCAGATCGCTCTTTCTCGCCCATGGCCTCGTACATCTCATAGAGACGCAGTTGTACAGCGGGCTCAAACGATTTTCCATCGACGTGTTCACGGACGATTTCCATGGCCTTTTGCAGCTCTCCTTTTTTGAAGTACGCGTAGGCCAGGAGGCTATACGTTTCAGGAGTAGCCCTGTTGTTTACCTCTTCCATGGCAAGCTCGAGTGCCTTGTGATAGTTTGTGGTCTCATCGATATAGAATTGAACCTGATGACTAGTATACATACTTCCGTACGCCTTGTTCTGTACAAGGTTGTAGTACTGGTCCAGGTACTCTGCAGCTTCTTCTTCCAAACCTGAGTATTGAGCAATCTCATATTTCAGCAGATAGTGATCCGGTGAGGCATAATTCCGTTCTATAGCATTGAGGATCCTCAACGCTTCCATCCCGTTTTTTTCATGAGAAAAAACGATCCATGTAATGCCCTTTTTTGCGTAGGCGTTGGCGGGATCCAATTCCAGGGTTTTCAGATAATATCGGTAGGATTCGGCTATTCGACCGGCGTGACCGTAGTAATCTGCAATGTTGGAGTAGGACCAGATCTTCAAGGTTCTGTTGTTTGCCGATTCTGCCTTTTGCATGGCCTTTTCCATCAGCATGATGGTGGTATCGAGATCGCCTTTATGATCATTCCATTTAGCGGCACGGATCAGGTATCCGAAGTCCGAGATGTTCCTGATGCTGTCCAGGTATCTTTCGGCCAGTTGGTAATTTCCCAGTTCCATATGGATGTCAAAAAGGAGGCTGTGTGATTCTTTGATCCCGCT
>NZ_JBFGBM010000203.1:0-4115 GCF_041567615.1 Muriicola sp. | reverse complement strand
GATCTGTTCCCGTCCGTCGAGTGTAAAATTCCTCCCGAGTCCGTCTCCCCCGAGGAAAAATCGCTCGAAAGGTACCTCTCCCACATCGCTGTTGTAATTGCCGAGGAAGCCGAATTCCACATTCGTCCTCAACACCAGCTTGTCTACCAGCCGGGTATACCAGTCGCCCCTGAATTTGACCTTGTAGTATTCCAGCCACCGGAAACGTTCCTGGTCTACGCTTTCCAGCTCATTCCGTTCTGCTATCGTAAGATCGCTTCCGGCCAGCCTTCGTTCAGTCTGCAATTCGGTAAGCTCTTCGCTCCTGGCTTTCAGGGCAGCGAAATCCTTGTCGCTGAAGAGAGAGTAAGGCGGGGTGAATTTCGCGGTTACTTCAAAGATAGAACCGGTGATGGGATAGATCCTGCCCGGACCGGCAGAGCTCCTGGAGATTCCGAAGGTATACGCCAGGGAATTCGACTGACCATTTCCGAAATTAAAGAGTCCCGTCCTGTAATTCCTGAAATCGTAGAGCTGGTAACTCAGGGCGTGTGATACCGTAAAAAAGTCGTCAGGCCATTGTACCCTTTTGGCGAGTCCGAGGGTAACCCCCGTGATGGAGAACTGCTGATTTTTGTCTACTTCTATCCGACCGTTGTTGCCGAAAGAAGCGAGAAATTGCTGCGTCCTGGACAGGGACATATTGAAGCGGACGGGTTTCTTCCCTCCCAGCCAGGGTTCGGAGAAATTCAGGCTGTACACCCTGAAGGTACGGCTGGCCTGCAACCTGAGCGCAAAGGTCTGTCCGTCTCCCATGGGAACCGGCCTGTAGGCCTCCCCGTTAAAGAGGTTCTGTATGGAAAAGTTGTTAAACGAGAGTCCGAGCGTCCCGATAAAACCGCCGCCACCGTAACCTCCCTGTAATTCGATCTGACTCGAGCCGGACTCCACCAGGCTGTATGCCAGATCTACGGTCCCTGAGTTGGGGTCGGGATTCTGGATGTCCGGGGCGATCTGCTCCGGATCAAAGAATCCCAGCTGCCCGAGTTCTCGGACACTTCGGATGATATTTTCCTTGCTGTACTTCTGGCCGGGCCTGGTTCGGATCTCCCGGAAGATGACATGGTCATTGGTCTTGTCGTTCCCCGTGACGGTCACATGGTTCAGGAAGGTCTCCTTCCCTTCGATGATCCTGATCTCGAAGTTGATGGTGTCATTCTCTGCTGAGACTTCCACCGGGTTGATCTGGGAGAACAGGTAGCCGTTGTTCTGATAGAGGTTGGTCAGGTCATTAGCATCGGGCTTGCTGTCGTCGGCAATTCGCTCACGCAGGAGCACCCCGTTGTAGGTGGATCCTTTTTTGATCCCGAGTACCTGGGAAAGCTGGCGGTCTGTGTATACGGAGTTCCCGACAAAGTCGATATCCCCGAAGTAGTACTTGTTCCCTTCCTCCACCTTGATGGTGATCCGGATGTTCTCATCATTGACCCGTTCAATGGTATCAGAAAGGACGCGGGCATCCCTGTATCCGTTCTCGGCGTACTTATCGATCAGGGACGACAGGTCTTCCTTGTAATCTTCAGGAATGTACTTGGATTTCTTCCAGAACCGACCCAGTCGTTTGCGTTTGGTGTTCTTGAGGGCTTTACGCAGCGACCTGTTCGACAGTTCTTCGTTCCCTTCAAAAACGATCTGAGAGATCTTTACCTTATTTCCCTTACTGACATTGATGACCATGCTCTCCGCATTGGTCTCTGAGGTGTCCCTGGAGGTAACAATGGTCGCTTTGGCATTGAGGTAACCCTGTTTCTTGTATTTGTTCTGAAGGTAATTCTTGGTGTTAGCGATAAGGCTCTCCGTGATCTTCTTCCCCTTCTTGAGGTCCGTGTCCTTGATGATCTCGTCTACCTTTCGCTTCTTTACTCCGTAGATAGTGACCTTTGAGAGGGTGGGCCGTTCCTTGATATTGAGTTCGAGGTAAATGTCTTCCCCCTCTATCCTGGTGATATAGAAGGTGATGTCACTGAACAATTCGAGCCCCCATAATTTTTTGAGCACGTCACTAATCTGGTCTCCGGGCACGGTGATCAGCTGTCCTTCCCTCAACCCGGTGTAGGTTTTGACGGTTTGTTCGTTATAGCTTTGGAGGCCGGTCACTTCCAGACTTTTGAGGATGTACTTTTTGCCCTCGTCGTAAGGAATATCCTGTGACAGGAGGTTGCCGGAACACAAAAGATAAAGGAAGATAAAAAGGAGGCTTCTGAAGAAGAAACTATTCACCCCATTAATTGAGTTGTTCGCTTGTTTTTCCAAATCGTCGTTCTCTGTTCTGGTAATTCTTTAAAGCTTCTGCCAAATGTTCCCCTCGAAAATCGGGCCAAAAGACGTCTGTAAAAAACAATTCGGCATAGGCGATCTGCCAAAGCAAAAAATTGCTTATCCGATGTTCTCCACTGGTACGAATAAGCAAATCGACATCCGGCAGGTTGTGCGTGTAAAGATGACTATTAATAATGGCATCATCAATATCGCCGGGCGAAATTATATTATTTTTAACTTTGAAACTAATTTCCTGTACGGCATGCCTGATTTCTTCTCTGGCGCCGTAACTCAAAGCGAGGGTTAGCACCATAGCTGTATTCCCAGAAGTTTTCTCGATCACCTCCAGTAATTCCCCATAAGCCTTGGGCGGAAGGGATTCGATCCTGCCGATGGCATTGAGCCTGATATTGTTCTTATTCAGGGTTTTGAGTTCTTTCTTCAGGGAGGAGACCAGGAGGTTCATCAGGGTGTCGACCTCCAGTTTGGGACGTTTCCAGTTTTCGGTGGAGAAGGCGTAAAGCGTGAGGTATTCGATCCCGATCTTCGCACAGTTCTCCACGGTTTCCCGCACAGATTTGACGCCATTCTCATGGCCGAAGATCCGGAGTTTTCCCCTCTGTTTTGCCCATCGGCCATTACCGTCCATGATAATAGCCAAATGAGTGGGTAGTGGACCCGCTTTTAATTCTTCTATAGTGTTCATCCTTTTACTTAGTCAAAGCAATCTGAGCAGACCACCCTGCCAAAGGTGTAGGTCAGGGTAATCCCCGAGAATACATACCAGTCGTCACTCAATATATTCCCGAACCGGAATTGCTCAAAATTCGACCCCTCGGGGTTACTAGCATCCAGATTGTCCGTAAAGGTGTACCGGGCACCAACCTCTGCCCCCAGGATCAGGTACTGGTTCAGCCTCAGTTTCGCCCCCACGGTCATGGGGATGGCAAACGAACCGTCTTTCTGGCCTGTTTCCTGCAGGGCGCCGGCGTCGAAATAATTAAAATCATAGCGAAAATACGCAATTCCTGTGTATAGATAAGGGGTAAATGCCTGAGAAAGTGAATGAAGGTTGTATTCCACAAAGTTCAATTCGAGTCCGGCAGACACCTCCAGGAGGTTATGATCGAGTATAAAACCCCTTTGACGCCTGGAAGCCATGTCCGACTTGGCATCATCTGCGGTAAAGGAACCGTAAAGGGCACTTGCCCGCCATGCGTAACGCTTGCTCTTATTCCACTTAAAGACTCCGCCAAATGCCGGACCTGAGGGAGAGATGAAGTTCATCCGCCCCACGTCCCCAATATTGTTCAAACCCCCGCCCATAAGGCCGACCTCAAAGGTCTGCCCCTGTGTCTGAAAGGCCACAAAGGCGAGAAATATGCACAGGAAAGCTCTCATCTCCTTAAAAAAGGGGCAAATATAAGCCATATTACCGGTTGGGCTCGACAAAGACAAGGACTTTTGTTTTTTTGATAAACAGGGAATTGAGTTATTTATTGTTTGGGATCAGTTGCGTTTGTCCTGTCCCCACAACAATTTATTGCGGATGGTCTTCAGGAAGCTTTCCGAAGAATACTCAATCATTTTAATGGTAAAGTCGGCCTTTTTGATCAGCAATTCCTTCCCGTTATCAATGGTTGCCAGCCTCGAATCCAGAGAAACCATGTGCTGGTCTTCCCGTCCGGAGACCTTGATCCTGATCTCAGTATCATCTGAAATGACGAGGGGTCTTGCATTCAGGTTATGAGGTGCGATGGGTGTGATGACCAGGGACTGGGCTGTAGGCGTCATCACCGGCCCCCCGCAACTCAGCG
>NZ_JBFGBM010000202.1:0-4117 GCF_041567615.1 Muriicola sp. | reverse complement strand
GAAGGCTCATCATGGTTTTCGTGCATTCAAAGGTGCGTTTGGCGAGATTGAACCAGTCTTCCTCCTCCGAGTGCTGCAGGAGGTATTCTGCCTCCTGGCTGAAGGTGGTGTGCGAATGGCTACCATCCCTGAACAGCAGAGCCGTGGTGATGGTGGACATCAGCATCATCTTATGCCCGTCGATCACCACAGAATCTGCCCGGTCTATGCCCCGCACAGTCCCCCTGTATTTTTCTGAAAAAATGGCGGCACCGCCATGAGCCGCATCCACGTGAAACCACAGCCCTTTTTCTTTACAAAAGGCGGCCAGGGTATCCAGATCGTCATACACCCCTGTAGCCGTGGAGGGGGCACTTCCCACCAGAGCGAATACGTGCAGGCCTTTGCTCCTGGCTTCTTCATAGGCTCGGCTCAAAAGAGAGGTGTCTATGGAAAAATCAGCCTTTACCGGAACTTTGATGATCCCGTCAGATCCCAGCCCCATGATCCTGGCTGCCCGGTCTATACAGTAATGCGCTTCTTCCGAGACCATCACTGCGAGGCGGTTGCCATGACCTTCCAGCCAGACATCCTCTTCGAGCACAGCCTTCCTGGCGGAGAGCAGGGCGGTTAAATTGGCCAGGGTTCCGCCGGAGGTCAGGATCCCCCTGGCCCCTTCTCCAAACCCTATTTTGTGAGCCAGCAGATCCGTCACCTGCCGTTCCATGGCTGTGGGGGCCATCCCCATCTCGTATACCGCCATCCCGTTGTTGAGTATAGAGCTGACCAGGCCGCAGAGAGCTGCCTGGGGTGCAGGAGCACAGACCTGGTGACCGATATAGCGGGGGTGATGCACATGGGTGGTATGCCTGAGCACTTCCTGGAAGAAGTCGGATCCCGAACCTGTTTTAAAAAAACCTCCCCAAAATTTCATTTCCTCTTCCGGGCCGGAGTAGTTGATGACCTTGTCGCCGCTTCCTTTGAGACTGCTCTCCAGGTGATTGGCCAGGAGGTCTATCAGCTCGTGGCCCTGGCGCCTGAAACCATCTGGGTCATATACCTGTTGTAATAACTTAGGGTTCATATGCCTGTTTTGAGTTGATGCGAAGAGTAAAGGTAGAGGTATGCTCTTATTTCATCTTCAAGAAGGATAGATTTTTTTGACCCTGTCGATAAAAAGGGTAGGAAATGCCTGCTAAATTTCTACTTTTGAGGATCAACGACAAACAGAATTAAAATTATGAGATTACCAAAATTCATGCTCGCCTTTTTGGCGATTGGGATCATGTGGTCCTGCGGGCAAAAGGAAACTGATACCAAAAACACTGAGAAAGAGAACACTTCTTTTGAGTACCTGGTAGACCGGTTCGCAGACATTCAGATCCTCCGTTATCAGGTCCCCGGATTTGACAACCTCTCCTTAAACCAGAAAAAACTCGTCTATGCCCTTACGCAGGCCGGACTGGCAGGACGGGACATTATGTGGGACCAGAATTATCGCCATAACCTGCAGATCAGGAGGGCCCTGGAAAAGATCGATACCACCTTTACGGGTGACAAATCCACAGACGACTGGAAGGCTTTTAAGACCTATCTGAAAAGGGTGTGGTTCTCCAATGGCATCCATCACCATTACTCCAATGACAAACTGGAACCCGGTTTTACCCAGGAATATTTGACCACGCTGCTCGCATCTACGGGTACGGAATTGAGCGGTGAGCCTTTTGACGTTATCTTCAATGAGCAGGATGCCAAGAAGGTTAACAAGAAGAAAGGAATCGATAATGTAGCTGAATCTGCGGTCAATTTCTATGATCCGGGGATCACATCTGCCCAGGTGGAAGAGTTTTACGCCAAGGCCGATCGGGGTCCTGAAGGCCGACCCGTAGAGACCGGATTGAATTCCAAACTGGTCCTCCGAGATGGGAAGATCACCGAAGCGGTGTACAAATCAGGAGGCATGTACGGCGCTGCCATAGACGAGATGATCAAGTGGCTGGAGACGGCCAAAGATGTGGCAGAGAATGAGAAGCAGGCTCAAACGCTGGAATTGTTGATCGAGTACTACAAGACGGGAAGCCTGGCTACCTGGGATGAATACGCCATCTCCTGGGTCAATTCCCGGGAAGGGGACATCGATTGGATCACCGGGTTTGTAGAGGTTTACAACGATCCTCTGGGATACAAGGGTTCCTATGAGACCATTGTGCAGATCAAGGATTTTGAGATGTCCAAACAAATGGCGGTCCTCTCGGATAACGCCCAGTGGTTCGAGGACGAGTCGCCCCTGATGGACGAACACAAAAAGAAGAACGTAGTCGGGATCTCCTATAAAACCGTGAATGTAGCCGGGGAATCGGGTGATGCCTCGCCCAGTACGCCCATAGGCGTCAATTTGCCTAACAACAACTGGATCAGGCAGGAGCATGGAAGTAAATCGGTTTCCCTGGGGAACATCATTGATGCCTATAACAATGCAGGCGAATCCGGAAGGTTGCAGGAATTTGCCTTTGACGAGGAAGAGATCGCCAGGGAAAAGAAATACGGTACGGCGGCCTCAAAACTCCTGACTGCCCTCCACGAGGTCGTGGGCCATGCTTCCGGTCAGATCAATGCAGGTGTCGGCCAACCCAAGGAGACCCTGAAGAACTACGCGTCTACCATGGAAGAGGGAAGGGCAGACCTGGTAGGCCTTTACTATCTCATGGACCCCAAACTTCAGGAACTTGGCCTTACGGATAACTGGGAGGAACTGGGTAAAACGGCTTATGACCGTTATATCCGTAACGGACTGGTCACTCAGCTGATCCGAATAGAATTGGGTGATGACATAGAGGAAGACCATATGGTCAACCGCCAGTGGGTCTCAGCCTGGGTTTTTGAGAAGGGGCAGGCAGACAAGGTCATCGAAAAAGTGGAAAGGGATGGAAAGACTTTCTACGAGATCAATGACTACGCTAAGCTAAGGGAGCTGTTCGGGCAATTGCTCAAGGAGACCCAAAGGATCAAATCGGAGGGAGATTTCACGGCTGCACAGGACCTGGTAGAAGGTTACGGGGTAAAAGTAGACCAGGCACTGCACGCCGAGGTCCTGGAAAGAAATTCAGCCTTCATCACACCTCCCTACAGCGGCTTTGTGAACCCCGATATTGTCCCTGTGCTGGATACGGAAGGGGAAATCGTCGATTTCAGGCTGGAATGGCCGGAGACCTTTGAGGCTCAGATGCACGCCTACGCGAAGAATCACAGTTTCCTGAAATAGAAACAAGGACGGCTTATAACAAAAAAAACCGCCCTCCTGGGGCGGGTTTTTTTTTGTGCCAGAAATGACTATCCGTCAAAGGTGTAGCGGTTTTCCTCCGCCACCTTTTCGGCGATCTTGTTCCTGAGTGCGACCACATTGGGTTGATTGGTGTATTTGGTAAACCGTTTGAGTCCCATCAACATCATGCGCTGTTCATCTCCCTCCGCGAAGGAAACGATGGCTTCCTTACCTTTTTTGATCACCAGGTCTACGGCCTCATAAAGATAGAGTTTGGCCATAGCGATCTGAACTTCCTGGGCGGCTTCACCTTCCCGCTTCGCATTTTTCTCTGTCCTCAACACCGTCGATTCTGCCATATAGATCTCGATCAGGATATCAGCTGCTGCGAGCAACAATTGCTGGTGAGATTCCAGGTCGGGTCCGAACTTCTGAACCGCGCTGCCCGCCACCATCAGGAACACCTTTTTGAGTCGGGCGATCAGGTCTTTCTCTTCTGCGAACAATTCTGAAAAATCAGGAGTTTCGAAAGAGGGGATGCCCATGAGTTCTTCTCCGACGGCCGTGGCCGGTCCGAGCAGGTCTACATGTCCCTTCATGGCCTTTTTCACGAGCATGCCCACCGCCAGCATGCGGTTGATCTCGTTGGTACCTTCGTAGATACGGGAGATACGGGCATCACGCCAGGCTTTTTCCATGGGGGCATCTGCACTGAAGCCCATTCCCCCGAAGATCTGTATACCTTCATCCGTTGTATTCTGAACATCTTCGGACACAGCCACTTTCAGGATGGAACATTCAATTGCGTATTCTTCTACCCCTTTGAGTTCCGCTTCCTGGTGTGTACTTCCTTCTGCTACCCGGATGGCGATCCTG
>NZ_JBFGBM010000201.1:0-4201 GCF_041567615.1 Muriicola sp. | reverse complement strand
TTAGGTATTCCTGCGGCTCAGGAAAACGGGGACTACTTTCAAAAGGTCCCCCTTGAAATGGCTAAACTTCCGAAAGGATCTATAAAAATATCCGGGAAGGAATTCGCGCTCGGGGAGGATTTTATCGCCTTCTATCCCTTTGAAGGAAGATTCAATGAGGTAGTTTACGCCGGGTACGGGATAGACGATGAGAAGTATTCAGATTATCAGGGCCTGGATGTGAAAGGAAAAGTGATCCTTGTCCGATCCGGGGAACCGCAGATGGAAAATGGGAATTACCTCCTTACGGGAACCAGCAAACCATCTTCCTGGGGTAACATGTCTGAGGGCATTGAAAAACGGGTTGAAGCGGCCCAAGCCAAAGGTGCCAGGGCAGTTTTACTCCTGGATGAGGATAATTTCAAGAGATATCAGAGGTATTACGAAAGAATGAAGGATTCTAACAGGGGCCGTCTCGGCTTTGCTGAAGATATGGAAAACCCCTCCCTCGTCCTGGTGAGCGAGGATATGGCCAGAGCCATGTTTCCTAAACTGGAAGCCCTGAATGGAAACTATACAAATGAGGTCGAACTGTTGGCAGACCTGCAGAATTCCAATGAGCCCATTCCCACGGAAAATGTGGTGGCCTATATAAAGGGTTCGGAAAAACCGGACGAATACATCGTGATCTCCTCCCACCTCGACCATATTGGGGTGTCGAGGGACGGAAGCATTAACAACGGTGCGGATGACGACGGTTCGGGATCCGTCGCCATGCTCGAGATCGCAGAAGCATTTCAGATAGCCGTTGAGGCGGGTAACAGGCCTAAACGTTCCATCGTTTTCCTTCATGTGACGGGGGAAGAGAAGGGATTGCTTGGATCTCGTTATTATACGGATTACGAGCCGATATTCCCACTCGAAAAGACAGTTGCCAACCTCAATATCGACATGATCGGACGAATAGATCCCAAGAGGGAAGGCGACCGGAACTATATCTACCTGATCGGATCCGATAAGCTGAGTTCAGATCTGCACCGCCTTTCAGAGGAGGTCAATGACCGGTATACGAAGATCACTTTGGATTACACCTACAATGATGAAAACGATCCAAACAGGTTCTATTACCGGAGCGACCACTACAACTTTGCCAAGAACAATATACCTATCATTTTCTATTTCAATGGTACGCATGATGATTATCACCGTCCCGGGGATACGCCGGACAAGATCAACTATGATCTGCTTACCAACCGTGCCCGCCTGGTATTCCATACAGCATGGGCTGTGGCCAATCGGGATCAAAGGGTGATAGTAGATAAGCTCTCCAAATAAAATATCCAGGCATACCTACAAAAAACCCCGCTCCAATGCGGGGTTTTTTTCCTCTGCATGAATGAGACCGGCACCAATAAAAAAGTCCCGTTCACAAAACGGGACTTTGTACTTTTGGGTGGAAGACCGGGCTCGAACCGGCGACCTCTGGAACCACAATCCAGCGCTCTAACCAACTGAGCTACAACCACCATAACCAAGCGGTCGCAAAGGTAATTTTTTTTACCCAATGCATCAACATAAAACGATCCTAATTTTCTTCAGATTTTTGGATGACACACCTGCAGAATAATTCTCCACAGGCCCTTAATGGCAGTAGTTTTTCCGTCCATACGTTCTTAAACATCGATATAACACACAAAAAACGGCATTTCACAACAATTATTAGAACAGGCTTTACCTCGGGATTATTTTTATAAATGCTTGATAACACAGGTATGAGTCAACGGGACATTTCTCTCTTCAGCCGAGCCGCGAGGTACTTCAGTACCTTGTGCTGTTCCCTCTTGTTGCTCTCCAGTATACAAAGTACTGCTCAGGCTACCCGTGCAGATGAATTGAACGCCCGAATTAAAAAGCAAAAAACACGTGCAAATTTCAGCGTTACAGATACCGTGTATATCGACCTGCTGAATGAACTGGCCAGGGAGATCCGATTCTACGATACAGACAGTTTGCTCAACCTCTCCAAGCGCGCCCTTGAATACAGTAAAAAAGCTGAATACGCCAGGGGGCAAAGTGTGGCATACCTCCGGCAGGGTGATTACTATTCGGATAAGGGGGAGCGGGATGCAGCCATCAATAACTTTACCAAAGCACTGGTGCTTGCAAAGAACCTGGACGATTGTGCCCTTACACTCCGGATCATCAATAACCTGGCGACCGAATATGCCTATAACGGGGATTACGCCAAGTCGTTGAATAACTACCTGACAGGGGTTGAAATGGCTGAGCTGAAAGGTGAAAAGGAAATGCTCTCCATTCTTAATGAAAATATCGCCGGCTTATATGAATCACAAGAGGATCATGAACAAGCTCTTATATTTTATCAGAAGGCGAAAAAAATAAACGATGAACTGGACGATGATGTGAATTCTGCCATGACCATGAGCAATCTGGCCTCCCTTTATGCCGATATGGGCAAACTGGATTATGCCATGTTTGACGTGAATCGCAGTATTGCGATCTTCGAAAAACATCGTGTCATGGACTGGCTGGCCTATGCTTATGAGACCAAGGGCAAGGTCTACCTGAAACAAGACAAGTTTCAATGGGCTCTTTACTGGTATCGGCAGGGTGAACTCCTGCACGAGGACCTGGACGATGACCGGGGTAAGATCGACCTTTTCAATGGTATGGCCAAAGCCTACCTCGGACAGGGAATTGACAGCCTCTCCGAGCGATATGCCATGCAGGCCTTTGATATTTCCAACGACATCAAGTTTCCGGAAGGCACAAAGGAATGTGCTTATACCCTTTACCTCGTCAACAAGAAAAATGGGAATTTTGAAAAATCTCTGGCCTTCCATGAGATTTATGAAAGCATTACCGAAACCCTGCATCGACTTGAAAACAAAAAGAGTCTCACCCTGCTGAAAACAAGGGCAGAATACGATCAACAAAAACAGGAACTGATCGAAGCCAATGAAAAAGCACTGGCGAGGCAGCGCGGCCTTATCTATGCAGCCATCATCGTTCTTATCATCTTCGCGATCATCACCTTCTTTATCAAAAGGGCTGAGAAGATCCAGAAGAAACTCAATGCCGAATTACAAGCCAAAAAGGAGATCCTGGAGGAACACGAAGCTGCTTTGGTCGACAGCAACGAAACCAAAACAAAACTGTTCTCCATCATAGGACACGATCTCAGGGGACCTATCGGATCTCTGCAGGGATTGTTGCAAATGTTCAGTGACGGCGAGATGACCAAGGATGAATTCTTCCAGTTTATCCCCAAACTCAAAAAGGATGTGGACCATATTTATTTCACCCTGAACAACCTGCTGTCCTGGGGAAATTCACAGATGAACGGCGCGACCGTAAAACCTTCCGTCTTTGCACTGGAATCCCTCGTCGACGACAATATCAACCTCCTCTCAGAGCTTGCCAAGTCTAAATCTATTAAGATCGTCAGCGAACTGACCGGAAATACGCTGATCTGGTCAGACAGCAATCAAATAGACATCGTCATCAGAAACCTGATCAGCAATGCCCTTAAATTCACTCCTGAGAACGGGATGATCACCATTAAGGCTAGGGAAAATAACGACCTGTGGGAAGTATCAGTAAGGGATACCGGAGTCGGTATGGACAAGGTTACCATCGAAAAACTCTTCAAGAAAAATTCAAACATCTCTACGTATGGGACCAACAATGAGAAGGGTACCGGACTCGGCCTTTCCCTCTGCAAGGAAATGGTGGAAAAGAACGGAGGATCTATCTGGGTAGAAAGCGTGCTGAGAAAAGGAAGTACTTTTTTCTTTACCCTCCCGAAAGCCGAAGACAAATACAGCCAGGCAAGCTAAAAGATATCGCTTAAGCTCTTGACCCCCAAGAACCGTTCCACGGTAAATCCTTCAGCGTATTCCACCCCAACGATCCTTCCCAGGTCCCGTGCCCTGTAGGCAATACTGTCTGTAAAATTCTTACTGCTTATGGGCGTACTGGGTTCTTTGCTGTCGGGGTCGTAGAACTGAGAGGCGTATGCCCCTATGGATTCCATTTTCTTTTCGATAAACCCGGTAATATCTACCACGAAATCAGGCTTCAGGTTCTTCCATTGTATATAGTGGTAGACCTGTTTCGGACGCCAGGCATCCTGCCACTGGTCATCCCCTTCTGCCATGGTGTCGATCTTGACCAAACCGCTTAGAAAACAGGCATGGCT
>NZ_JBFGBM010000200.1:0-4258 GCF_041567615.1 Muriicola sp. | reverse complement strand
CTCATAAGACCAATGAGGTCTGTGCCATTTACCCAATTACCCCTGCTTCGCCTATGGGTGAGCACGTGGACGTCTACAGTTCCAAGGGGCAAAAGAACATATGGGGCAATGTTCCCAGGATCGTGGAGATGCAAAGTGAGGGGGGTGCCGCCGGTGCCGTTCACGGGTCCCTGCAGGCAGGAGCCCTGACCACTACGTTCACAGCTTCCCAGGGTCTGCTGTTAATGATCCCGAATATGTACAAGATCGCCGGTGAACTGTTGCCGGCTGTGATCCATGTGGCAGCAAGGACGGTGGCAACTCACGCCCTATCTATTTTCGGGGATCATTCTGACGTAATGGCCACCAGGCAAACCGGATTTTCTATGATGTTCGGAGGTTCTGTACAGGAGGCCATGGATTTTGCCCTGATCTCCCAGGTAGCTACCTTAAAGACCAGGGTGCCTTTCCTCAATATATTTGATGGGTTCAGGACGTCTCATGAGATCTCCAAGATCGATAACATCCCGGATGAGGTGATCAAAGCCATGATGCCGGAAGATAAGATCACGGATCACAAAAAGCGATCCCTGGATCCAGACCATCCCGTTGTCAGAGGTACTTCCCAAAACCCGGATGTATTCTTCCAGGCCAGGGAAGCGGCCAATCTTCAATACGCCAAAGTGCCGGAAGTGGTACAGGAGGTGATGGATGAATTCTACTCCCATACGGGACGCAGATATAACCTTTTTGATTATATAGGCCATCCTCAGGCAGAGCGGGTAATCATCATCATGGGTTCAGGAGAAGGTGCTGTGCGTGAAACTGTGGATACCCTGGTAGAACAGGGAGAAAAGGTAGGAGCCCTATTTGTCAAGCTTTACAGACCTTTCTCCATGGAGCATTTTATGGATCAGTTGCCGAAGTCGGTTAAAAAGATCGGGGTACTCGACAGGACCAAAGAACCCGGAAGCCTTGGGGAACCCCTTTACCTGGATGTGGTTACTGCATTTGTGGAAAGCCAGCGAAAAATGCCGGCGGTGGTCGGAGGTCGATACGGCCTCTCTTCCAAAGAGTTCAACCCGGCCATGGTCAAAGGAATTTACGATGAGTTGCTAAAGGATGAACCCAAGAACCATTTTACCATTGGTATCAAGGATGACCTGGGCCATACCAGCCTGGAATACAACCCGGTCTTCAAGACGAAAAAGACGACTTTCAACTGTATGTTCTACGGCCTGGGGTCTGATGGTACCGTAGGGGCGAACAAAAACTCCATCAAGATCATCGGAGAAACAACCGATAACTATGTGCAGGGATATTTTGTTTATGATTCCAAGAAAGCGGGGGCTCAGACCATCTCGCATTTGCGATTTGGGCCAAATCCCGTGTACTCGTCCTACCTGATCAACACGGCGGATTTTATCGCCTGTCACCAGTTCAATTTTATTGAGAAATACGATATCCTGTCGCACATTAAGAAAGGAGGGACCTTCCTTCTGAACTCCCCCTATTCCAAAGATGAGATCTGGGAACAACTGCCCAGTATCATGCAACAGGAGATCATAGACAATGAACTGAACTTCTATGTCATAGACGCTACAAAAGTGGCGCACGAAGCCAAACTGGGGAAACGCACCAATACGGTACTGCAGACCTGTTTCTTCGCGATCTCAGGCATTCTCCCCAGAGAGGAAGCAATAGAGAAGATCAAGAATGCCATCGTGAAGTCTTATTCGCACAAAGGCGAAAAGGTAGTGAAGATGAACTTCAAGGCGGTTGACACCGCCCTGAAACATCTCGAAAAAGTGGAGTATCCTAAAAAGACCACGAATACAAGGGGTTTGAAATCCATTATGAGTGGTGAACCCGATCCATTTGTCAGAGAGGTCCTCGGCAAGATCTTAGCCGGGAGGGGAGATGAGCTCCCTGTGAGTTTCTTCCCCATCGATGGGACCTTCCCTACAGGAACTACCCAGTATGAGAAAAGGGGGATAGCCGATTTTATCCCGGTGTGGGATGGGGAAGACATCTGTACCCAGTGTAATAAATGCGTGGCCATCTGTCCGCATGCAGCGATCAGGGCAAAAGTTGTTCCCAATGAGGATCTAACCACCGCTCCTCAGACCCTGAAAAGGGTACCGGCCAAAGGCAGACCCTTTACCAGTGAAACGGAATCCTATATTCTGCAGGTTTCCCCGGAAGACTGTACCGGCTGTGACCTCTGTGTAGCTGTGTGTCCTGCAGAAAGCAAGGAAATACCTGATTTCAAGGCGATCAACATGCACAGGAAACTGGATGTGGATACCGTTGAAAATGAGCATTGGAACTACTTTACCCAATTGCCTGATTACGATCGCTCTGCCCTGCAGATCACCAATATCAAAGGTTCCCAGTTCCTCGAACCCCTGTTTGAATTCTCAGGTGCCTGTTCGGGATGCGGGGAAACGCCTTATATCAAAATGCTGACCCAGCTGTTTGGTGACAGCATCATGATCGCGAATGCCACCGGTTGTTCTTCCATCTATGGAGGCAACCTGCCCACGACTCCTTATAAGACCAATAAGGAGGGTAGGGGACCGGCCTGGGCGAACTCCCTATTCGAGGATAATGCAGAATTCGGTTTTGGAATGAAACTGGCCCTGTCTAAAAAACAGGAAATTGCCGTGGAGCTGCTTAAGTCCCTCGAGAATACAGTCGGCAAGGAACTGGTAGAAGCCATCCTGAACAACCCGGAGGAGGATGAGGCCCAGCGCAAAGAGAAATTCAGACAACTTGATGAACTCAGGGAAATCCTTCTTAAAAACAAAGAGGTCCCCGAAGTCGCCAAGTTGTTGAATCTCACCGAATACCTTCGTAAGAAGGCGGTGTGGATTCTGGGAGGTGATGGATGGGCTTACGATATTGGATATGGTGGAGTAGACCACGTACTGGCCTCCGGGGAGGATATCAATATTATGGTCCTCGATACCGAGGTGTATTCCAATACGGGCGGACAAACCTCCAAAGCAACACCCCTGGGTGCAAGTGCGAAGTTCTCGGTCTCCGGGAAACGAACCGGCAAGAAGAGCCTGGCCTTGCAGGCCATTTCATACGGGAATGTCTATGTAGCCCAGGTCGCCCTCGGCGCGAAGGATATGCAAACCCTCAGAGCCATTGAAGAAGCGGCCGCTTATCCCGGGCCTTCCCTGATCGTCGCCTACTCCCATTGCGGGGAACACGGATACGACCTCAAAGAAGGAGCCCTCCACCAGGAAAGAGCAGTGGAAACTGGCTACTGGCCTCTGTTCCGCTTTGATCCTTCCAAACCCAAAGGCAAGAAGTTCAAACTGGACTCCAAGGAACCCAGCAGGCCGCTCGAGGATTTCATGTACAGGGAGACTCGTTTTACAAGGGTTGTCAAGGAAAATCCTGAGTTGGGTAAATCCCTCTTGAAACAAGCTCAGGAAGAAGTGGAAACCAAATGGGAACGCCTCGAACTCTTTAGAAATATGTAAAGTTCTCCCCCTGTAAATCTCAGGGGGAGCCTTATGTGGTAGTACAAAATAATTAAAACAGATATTATGGAAACCTTAGCAAACCCCTATTTTGAGATCGCCGTGGAGAAAATGAAGGAAGCCAACAGGGAACTGTACAGGCCGGAGGAAGATGTAGTCTCTTTTCTGGTTTGTAAGAATGCCCAGCTAGCCGTTCAGAATTATCTCAGGGGCTATCTGCTGCGCAGCGGGATTGAGACTAAAAAAGAGGATACCCTGGATTCCCTGTACAAACAATGCGTAGAGCTCAATGGGAATTTTAAGCAAGTGAATCTCGCCGGCTTCAATTGCCAGTATGAAAACATGGATGCCAAATACTGTCAGGGAGTTGAGAAGGTGAGCAGGTGTTTTGAAATTGCCAACGGGCTGGATACCTTCCTGAGAAAGGAAAAGGTGATCAATTGAGCAACCCAAAAAAAGCATTGTGGGATCTCAGTCCAAACTAATGATCCCTCGCAGCCACCCTCCAGGCCCCGGTCACTTTGCCATGTTCAACAGTCAGGGCTTCGGGATATTTGGCCACCGTGGGGCAAATGTGCATGGGAATCGCATAACGAACCTCACCCATTCGGGTTTCTGAAGCATCATTTGTTTTCAGGACCAGGTGTTCTTCGCTCTGCCCTATCTGTTCTGTGGATTCCATCCCGAGGATCCTTACCCGGGGGAAATCCATTTCGGGAGCTACGGATTTGTGTCCAAGGTCCAGGCACAAAATACCCTCAGCGGGTTTGCTGATCACCCGG
>NZ_JBFGBM010000199.1:0-4282 GCF_041567615.1 Muriicola sp. | reverse complement strand
TTGAGCTATGTCAGGGGCATCGGCGAGATCGAGCTCGAGGGTTTTTTCTGAAGAGGAAACGAGATCCTTCGTGGAATGAGACACTTTATTGAGGTGGAGGAAGGATTCCTCGAATCGGGATTCGACCCCGAATTTCCTGTAAACGTCCGCGAGGATACTGTCGCCTTGTAAACTATCCCGCCTGTATGAAGAAAGTTTTAAGTGCGTTCCTGTTGGACACAAGGCCACTATGCTGTAATAATAGGAAGCCGAACTCCAGTCTGATTCCACTGTCAGGGTTACGGGATCAATGCTTTTTTTGGGTTTTACCCTGATCCGGTTTCCTGAGAATTCGGTTTCAATACCCAGGCTTTCAAGGAGGGAGAGGGTCATCCTGATGTAGGGAACGGAGGTGATCTCCCCCAGTAACTCGAGTTCAATTCCTGCCGGCATTCCGGGAGCCACGAGTAACAAGGCAGAGATATACTGGCTGCTGATATTTGCCGGCAGGCTTACCTTATTTCTGTTCAGTTGCCTGCCTTTGATGCGCAAGGGCGGATATCCTGTATTCCTAAGGTAGGAAATGTCGGCCCCCAGTGCACTCAGGGCATCCACCAGTACTTTGATGGGCCGCTCCTGCATGCGGGAAGAACCGGTCAGGGTCACATCTCTCCCTTCCCGGCTGGCAAAAAAGGCCGTGAGGAAACGCATGGCCGTCCCTGCGTGGTGAATATCTACTGTGCCCGAGAGCGCTTTTAACCCTTTCAACATCACCTGGACATCGTCCGCATTCGATAAATTCTGGATCTGTAATGGCGGAAAAAGAGCCTGCAGCAGGAGCAACCTGTTCGATTCACTTTTGGACCCTGTAATGCGGATCTCCGATTTTGGGATGGTTGAAACAGGACCTTCTAGATACATTTTCAATGGATGGGATTTTGGTGTTTTCTCATCTGGGTTGGCCGGGGACAACCCTACTTCAGTTTTTTGTTTTCTTGATGGCGTTTGTGGTCCCTTTTGGCCTTCAGGTCGAGTTTTCGGTCAAAGGCCTTCTGCAGGTCGATCCCGGTCTGGTTGGCCAGGCAGAGTACTACAAAGAGCACGTCTGCGAGTTCTTCCCCCAGGTCTTTTTCCCGATCGGAGGGTTTCTCGCTCTGCTCTCCGTATCTCCTCGCGATGATACGGGCCACTTCCCCTACCTCTTCGGTCAGTTGGGCCATATTGGTAAGCTCATTGAAATACCTGACCCCGTGGGCCTTGATCCATTCATCTACCGCCTGCTGTGCGTTACTGATGTTCATAGGTCTTTGTTTTTTGTATCGATGAAAAGAGTAACAGGTCCATCGTTCAGCAATGCCACTTTCATATCGGCACCGAAGATACCGGTCCCCACTTTTCGGGACAGCTGCCCTTCGAGCTGCCCGACAAAGGCCTCGTAAAGTGGTATGGCCACTTCGGGTTTCGAGGCCCGGATATAGGACGGCCTGTTCCCCTTTTTAGTGCTGGCGTGGAGGGTAAACTGACTTACCACGATGGCGTCTCCCCCTTCTTCGATCACCGACTTGTTCATAACTCCGTCCCCGTCGTTGAAGATACGTAAATTCGCGATCTTCCTCGAAAGCCATTCAATATCCTCCTGCGTATCTGCATCCTCAATGCCCAACAGGATAAGAAGGCCTTTTCCGATCTCCGAAGTCCGCTTTCCCTCAACGGTGACATGTGCCCAGCTTACGCGTTGTACGACTGCTCTCATTTCATTTCTGGTCTTCCTGTCCTGATCTTCATTCCATCTCGAATTCATCATCCCTGTAAGTATCCTCTTCCCCGGACACGATCTGGAGATAGCTCTTATAACGGCTCCAGGAGACTTCATCGGCCTCCAGGGCCTTTTTCACAGCACATTGGGGTTCGTCTATATGAAGGCAGTTGTTGAATTTGCAATCCTGTTTCAGGGCGAAGAACTCCGGGAAATAATCCCCTATCTCCTCCTTTTCCATATCCACCAGGCCAAACCCCTTGATCCCCGGGGTGTCGATGATGCGGGCATCAAAACTCAGATCGAACATCTCCGCAAAGGTGGTCGTGTGCTGTCCCTGCAGGTGCTGTTCGGAGATCTCAGCGGTCCTGAGCTGGAGAGAAGGTTCTATGGCATTGATCAGGGTCGATTTCCCCACCCCTGAGTTACCTGCGAACATACTGGTCTTCCCCGTCATCATCTCCTTCACACGGTCTACATGCGTCCCCTCTTTGGCGGAGATCCCGAGACAGGTATACCCTATCTTTCGGTACAGTTCGGCCAGGTACCTGATCTCAGTCAATTCTTCTTCATTATAGGTGTCAATCTTATTAAAAAGCAGGACCGTCTTCACATCATAAGCCTCCGTGGTTACCAGGAATCGGTCTATAAAGATGGTGTAGGTCTTGGGGTTGTTAAGGGTGATAAGCAGGAAGACCTGGTCTACATTGGCAGCGATGACGTGCACTTGTTTGGACAGGTTGACGGATTTCCTGATGATGTAGTTCTCCCGGTCCCTGATCTCATGGATCACCCCATAGGTCTCGTCCCCGGCCTCTTCCAGTTCGAAGCTCACCCGGTCACCAACAGCAATGGGATTGGTACTCTTGATCCCCTTGATCCTGAACTTCCCTTTGATTCGGCATTCAAATGCCTCACCCTCACGGGTTTTCACCGTGTACCAGCTTCCGGTCGATTTATAAACAGTACCCTTCATCATGTTTATATTTCGCTACAAAGAAACAATAATCCTGTCAGACATTGAACTATCTTTATGTTCACAATTCTAACCTCTTAAATTTCTGAAAACATGAAAAAATTACCCTTTTTACTTATAGTTTGTTTCTGTCTCGGATTTGAGATACAGGCACAGGAATTTCGGGTGATCACCAGCGTAGAATCCATTGTTCCCAACGGATTGGGAAGATCCAGGATCATCAATGCCCTGGAAGACAAGGATTACAAGGAATTCACCAGTGTGCAGACCGAAGATGACAACACCCGGAACAAAGCAGACAGAAGCGAGATCAGAGTGAAGAATTTTGAGGAGACCAAGCTCCTGAACTTCTTTAACCTGGGCGGGATTCGCTTTCAGAACATCGCCGCCAACGACGCCGTGATCACCTCCATGATCAATACCATGGTCAGGGAGGGATGGGAACTCGCCTTTGTGACCAGTGCCGTGGAAAGCGACAGCGGGAAGGACGACGGGCAGGGGATTTTTATCACCCGATATATCTTTAAGCGCTGAGAGCGATCTCATAAAAAAGAAAAACCCTGGTCGCAGCGATCAGGGTTTTAATTTTATGTGCTGTCCTGTTAGATCAAAGGTCCTGAAAACAAGAGTTTACCGACCTATGAATTGATGATCTTTTCCTGGTGGTTGATGGATTCCTGGTGGATGGCCTTGAACATCTTCAGGACAAATTCCTCACTCAGCCCCTTGGCTTCTCCTTCAAGAATCATCTTACCCAGGATGGCGTTCCATCGGTTCGTCTGCAAAACGGCAACGTTTCGCTGCTTTTTGAGGTGGCCGATCCCGTCTGACACCTGCATCCTTTTGCCGAGCAGATCGATGAGCTGATTGTCCAGGATGTCTATCTGCGCCCTGAGATTACTCAGATTGCTCTTGTATTCGGCTTCCTCGTCGGTTTCTTTTCTGATCCTGAGGTCTTCCATGATCTGTATGAGTCGTTTGGGGGTTACTTGCTGTGCAGCATCACTCCACGCATTGTCCGGATCGCAATGCGTCTCTATCATCAGGCCGTCGAAATTAAGGTCGAGCGCCGTCTGGGACACATCGAAGATCATATCCCTCTTCCCGGTGATATGGGAGGGGTCATTGATCAGGGGGAGGTCCGGGAAGCGGGTCTGCAATTCAATAGCCAGCTGCCATTCCGGAATATTCCTGTATTTCGATTTTTCATAGGTCGAGAACCCGCGGTGTATCACCCCCAGCTTTTTAATCCCGGCAGAATGCAGCCTTTCCACGGCACCCAGCCACAGGGAAAGGTCCGGATTAACAGGGTTCTTTACCAAAACCACCTTGTCCGTGCCTTCGAGGGCATCCGCGATTTCCTGCACGATAAAAGGGCTTACGGTAGACCTAGCTCCTATCCACAACAGATCTACGTCGTGCTCCAGGGCGAGGTCTACGTGGGTCCTGTTGGCCACTTCGGTTGCCGTTTTGAGTCCGGTTTCCTCCTTCACCCTCTGCAGCCATTTGAGTCCGATCGCCCCAACTCCCTCAAAATTCCCGGGTCGGGTCCTGGGCTTCCATATTCCGGC
>NZ_JBFGBM010000198.1:0-4473 GCF_041567615.1 Muriicola sp. | reverse complement strand
TTCCTCATCATAGAGATACAGCACCCAACCCCTTATTACGACGATTCCTACGCTGTGAACTCTGCAAGTCAGGGCCCTTATGGGGACGCCATCACTTACGAGTTGATCCCCTTTATCGAATCCCAGTTCAGGGGGATAGGCGAGGGCTGGTCCCGATTCCTCTACGGTGGGTCTACGGGGGGATGGGAAGCCCTGGCGGTACAGGTAAAGTACCCGGATGAGTACAACGGCTGCTTTGCGGCCTGTCCGGACCCCATCGACTTCAGGGCATACTGTCTGACTAATATCTATGAGGATGAAAACGCCTATTACTACAAAAGCGATTTTGTGGACCTGGAAGTGCCCGCACACAGGGATTACCTGGGGCAGATACAGGGTACGGTCAGGGGCAATAACCATATGGAACTCGTCCTGGGCGACAAGTCGCGCTCCGGCCAGCAATGGGACATTTGGGAAGCCACCTATTCCCCCCAGGGGGAAGATGGATATCCCAAACGCATCTGGGATAAGATGACAGGCGAGATAGACCACGAGGTGGCCGAATACTGGATGGAGAACTATGACCTGAGGTATATCCTTGAACGCGACTGGGATAAATTAGGGGAAAAGCTCAGGGGAAAGATCCATATCTACTGCGGCGATATGGACAATTACTACCTGAACAATGCCGTTTACCTCATGGAAGATTTTCTGGAAAGTACCACAGATCCCTATTACGAAGGGGAAGTGGCCTACGGCGACAGGGCAGAACATTGCTGGAATGGGGATCCGGAGCTGCCTAACCACATCTCCAGGCTGAGGTACAACAGCATGTATGTGCCTAAGATCATGGATCGGATCTGGAAGTCGGCCCCGGCAGGAGCCGATCTGACCAGCTGGAGGTACAAATAATACAGATTAAACTAAAACAGCATGAAATACAGGAGATTTGGACGCACAAATTGGGAGGTTAGTGAGATTGGATATGGCATGTGGGGGATGGGCTCCTGGAAGGAATCGGACGACCGCCTATCGGCCCGGTCCCTCGACCTGGCCGTCGAGCTGGGCCTGAATTTCTTCGATACGGCCTGGGGTTACGGGGAAGGTCATAGTGAAAGGCTTTTGGGAGAACTCCTGAAAAGACACCCCGGGAAAAAACTCTATACCGCCAGCAAGATACCGCCCCGGAATTTTAAATGGCCCGCCCGTCCGGAATACGCCTTTGAGGATTCCTATCCCACGGACCACGTTATGGATTATACCCACCGCACACTGAAGAACCTGGATGTAGAACAGTTAGACCTCATGCAGTTCCATACCTGGGATGATACCTGGGCAGAACGGGAAGAGTGGCAACGTGCCGTGGAAGACCTGAAGACATCGGGGAAGGTGGCTGCCATGGGGATCAGCATGAACCGGTGGGAACCCGAGAACGGGATCAGGGCCCTGAAGACCGGACTGATAGACACGGTGCAGGTGATCTACAATATTTTTGACCAGGCCCCGGAAGATGAGTTGTTTCCACTATGCGATGAGATGGATATTGGAGTGATCGCAAGGGTGCCTTTTGACGAGGGTACGCTTACCGGGAACATTACCAAAGACACAGTCTTTCCCAAAGGCGACTGGAGGGGCACTTATTTCGTTCCCGAAAACCTCATCCCAAGCGCCGAAAGGGCAGACCGCCTCAGGCCCCTGGTCCCGCAGGGTATGACCATGGCCGAGATGGCACTCCGTTTTATCCTTATGAATGACCGGGTAGACACCGTGATCCCGGGAATGAGAAAACAGGAACACGTAAGATCCAATATAGATACTAGTGACGGAAAAGGTCTGGATGATCGATTATACAGGACGTTGCGCTCCCATCGCTGGGACCGGGTCCCAACCTCCTGGTCTCAATAAGTTTTTCGGAATATGGAACGCAAGAGATTTATCGCCCAGGTAGGCATAGCCGCCATCCTCTATGTCCTGATCTCTCTGATCCTCGAGAAGGAGATCACAAAGGAGGTGTTGATCCGGGAATTACGAGACGGAGGGGTCTTTGGCCTGGTCTACGCCTTTTTCCTCTGGGTCTGGAATCGTTTCAAATCAAAAAAGGATTCCTGAATTCTATTTGGCAAACAACTGCCCCATATCCTTAAATGCCTTGAATTCGAGGGCATTTCCCGCAGGATCCAGAAAGAACATGGTCGCCTGTTCTCCTACTTCCCCCTTAAAGCGGATATAGGGTTCAATGATGAACTCAATGCCCTTGGTCTTCAGGTCCTCCGAGAATTCCTGGAAGATATCCCAGGGCAGGACCACCCCGTAATGGGGAACGGGCACATTTTTGCCGTCAACCGGGTTGGTGTGCAGCTCCTCTTCTGATTTAGGTTTGTAGTGTATCACCAGCTGATGGCCGAAGAAGTTGAAATCGACCCAGTGGTCGCTGCTGCGCCCTTCGGAACAATTGAGTACGTCTCTATAGAACGTACGGCACTCAGCCAGGTTATGGACGGGAATGGCAACGTGAAAGGGTGTGATTGTCGACATACAATGAGATCTGTTCGTTTGTGTTACTCAATACTTTTTTTGGAGGTATAAATTTAATCCATTTCTAGGAGTTCAGGAAATCCATGACCTGCTCACTCACAAAGTCCTGGTGCATGGAATGACCGTACCCCTTTGTCTTGATCAGCCTGCTGCCTTTCCAATTATTATGGACCTTTTCAGAAGCCCTGAACGGGGCTATGGTATCCAGTTCATCGTGGATGAGCAATCCTTCAATGTCGATGTCTTTGGCGTAAATGCCTGTCGAAAATTCGCGGATCCCAAACCCGAACCTGCCTTTCACATATTTGTCAAGGGCTTGTAATACAGAATCGTTAAACCTGAGGATCTTCTGGTATTGCAGCATGAGGTCTTCCAGGTCTGAAGGTGACCCGATGGTCACGATCTTTTTGAGGGAATTCACAGGGTGCAGGTACTGGTGATAGACCGCGGTGAGTCCGCCCATGGAATGTCCTATGATATAATCGGGTTGATACCGTTCCACCACACTCCTGGTACAGGCGGTATAGCGGACTACGTTCAATATCTTCCCGGTAGAATGACCGTGGGCCGGGGCGTCGAAGGCCAGGATCTCGTAGTGCGCATCCTTCAGGAATCCGATGAGGTTCCTCCACCGGAAAGTATTGCTTTCCCACCCGTGGATCAGGAGCACCTTTTTGCCTTTGCCCGGCCACCTGTAGGTCTGGATCTCCATATCCTCCACTGTTACGCGCTCATAGGCGGCATTGGCCAGAAATTCGCTTTGAATGGGCAGAACTTTCCCCCTCCTGGGGGTGCAGAATAGGAGGTATGCCTTTTGAGCTGCCTTTTTTGGTGCAAGCAGGACCAGCAGGTTAAAATATTTCCCAATGGCGAGGGGCAGAAGCCTTTGAAAAAACCTTTTCAAAATAGAGCAATTACAAGGATTAATCTTGCGCGAATACCTGGGTTTCTGCTTAGTTCCATCCCACCATCATATACTTGATCTTGGCCTTATCCGGGATCTGTATCATGTCGATATCCGTATTTACAAAGCGCAGTTCGGCCGGTAATTCCTCCTTGCTTATCGTAAAGTAAAGGTCGCTGTCCTTGAGCAGCACTACTACGTTGTTCAGGGAAGTGACCACCTTTTTGACATTCAGCTTTTCCCGTATGTCCTTGAATGTACTCTGAACATGGACGCCTTCCGGGGTCATATATCGGGGGTCGATGATCCTGATATTGGCGATTCCGGGAATGCTATCGGTAGTCGGACTCACACTGAGCAGGTGTTTACCGCCCTTTTCATATATTCTGATCACTTCTGAAGAAGTATTTGCCTGGTTTGAATTGTCCGGCCTCACGATGGAATCTGTAGCGAAGAGGGCGTTCAGTTCCGCCAGGGTGGTCGAACTCGAAATAGGTCCAACCCCTCCACCCGAAATACTGAATCTGGGATCGATCTCCTTTTTGCAACTGCCGCCCAGGATGATGATCAATACACTGAAAAAAAAATGCTTCATAAAAAAATTTATTAATAAAAATGGGACATTGGCATGTTCGCCCGGCGCTATTTCATGGCCTTCCTGAGAATTCCGAGGACCCCGCGAATAAAGGTGGCACTGGTCAGCACCTTAACCACCGGATTTTGGCGCGAACTGCTCCTGCGGGAACGGGATGAGGTGGTACGGGTAGTGGCCTTTTCCTCTTCTTCGTCTTTCCTGGCCTTGGCTTCCGCTTTTTCGATCTTTTCATTCAGGATCTCATAGGCGCTCTCACGGTCTATGGTCTCGTTGTATTTCTGGATCAATTTGGAATTATCGATTACCTCCTCTAGCTCTTTCGCAGTGAGTACGTCCATCCGACTCATAGGCGCCCTTAACAGGGTGGCTGCAAGGGGGGTGGGTCGGCCCTTCTCGTCCAGGGCACTGATAAGCGCTTCCCCTATACCCAGGGAGGTCAGCACTTCCTTGGTGTCATAGT
>NZ_JBFGBM010000197.1:0-4491 GCF_041567615.1 Muriicola sp. | reverse complement strand
TTTTCTATTACTTGTTTCGCTTGCGGTCTACCTCTTTCAGGTAGATCTTCCTCAGGCGGATGTATTTTGGGGTCACTTCCACGTACTCGTCTTTCTGTATGTATTCCAGGGCCTCTTCCAGGGAGAACTTGATGGCGGGTACGATCTTGGCCTTATCATCGGCTCCTGCAGAGCGCACGTTGGAGAGTTTTTTGGTCTTGGTGACGTTGATGGTCATATCGTCTCCCCTGGAGTTCTCGCCGATCACCTGGCCTTCGTAAATATCTTCTCCCGGGTCGATAAAGAAACGGCCTCTCTCCTGGAGTTTGTCGATGGAATAAGGGATGGCCTTGCCGTTCTCCATGGACACCAGGGAGCCATTCTGCCTTTGGGGGATATCCCCTTTCATCGGCTGGTATTCCAGGAAGCGGTGTGCCATGATGGCCTCCCCGGCTGTGGCTGTGAGCAATTGGTTCCTCAAGCCTATGATCCCACGGGAAGGGATCTGGAATTCACAGATCATTCGGTCTCCCTTAGATTCCATCCCGATCATCTCTCCTTTGCGGATGGCTACCATTTCAACGGCCTTTCCTGAAACCTCCTCCGGAAGATCGATGGTCAGGTGTTCTACGGGCTCACATTTCACCCCGTCTATTTCCTTGATGATCACCTGTGGCTGACCGATCTGTACCTCGTAACCCTCCCGTCTCATGGTCTCGATAAGGACAGAGAGATGGAGTACCCCCCGGCCGAAGACCATGAATTTATCTGCACTGTCCGTTTCCTCCACACGCAGGGCGAGGTTTTTTTCCAATTCTTTTTCCAACCGCTCTTTGATATGCCTTGAGGTCACGTATTTTCCATCCTGTCCGAAGAATGGACTGTCATTGATGGTAAACAACATGCTCATGGTGGGCTCGTCTATGGCGATGGTCTTCAAGGCCTGTGGGGCTTCGAAATCGGCAATAGTATCCCCGATCTCGAACCCTTCGAGTCCGACTACCGCACAAATATCCCCTGTAGCCACCTGGTCAACCTTGATCCTGCCAAGGCCTTCAAAGGTGTAAAGTTCCTTGATCTTCGACTTCACCTGTGTACCATTTCGCTTCACCAGGGTGATCTGCTGTCCTTCTTTGAGCAGCCCCCTCTGCAACCTGCCGATGGCGATCCTGCCGGTAAAGGAAGAATAGTCGAGGGAGGTGATCAGCATTTGTGTGTTCCCCTCTTCCGGTTTGAATTCGGGAATGTTTTCCAAGACCATCTCCAGCAAGGGCTCAATGGACTGGGTTGGCTTTTTCCAGTCGGCACTCATCCAGTTGTGCTTGGCAGAGCCATACACCACGGGGAAATCCAGCTGCCATTCCTCTGCCCCCAGTTCGAACATCAGGTCGAACACTTTTTCGTGCACCTCTTCGGGCGTACAGTTCTCCTTGTCGACTTTGTTGATCACCACACAGGGTTTGAGCCCAAGGCTTAATGCCTTTTGCAGGACAAAACGGGTCTGTGGCATAGGCCCTTCAAAGGCATCTACCAGCAGCAGTACCCCGTCTGCCATATTCAGAACCCTTTCCACCTCACCGCCAAAATCGGCGTGGCCGGGGGTATCTATAATATTGATCTTGGTCCCCTTGTAAGTAACGGACACATTCTTGGAGACGATAGTAATCCCCCTCTCCCTTTCCAGGTCGTTATTGTCGAGGATCAGGTCTCCGGTCTTCTCATTCTCGCGGAAAAGCTGGCAAAAATGGAGGATCTTGTCTACCAGGGTCGTCTTTCCGTGGTCTACGTGGGCGATGATGGCAATATTCTTGGTCACAGACATCTTCTTGTTTTGAGCGCGCAAAGATACTGCTATTTTCGGCTTGAGATAACAAAGTTGTGTTTTTTTTAGCAGGCTGATTTTGAGCGGTTTCCGAAAGGAATTCCCCGCCTGAAAAATGGACTCAAATTCCTACCTTTGCCCAAAATATTTCTAATGGATTTCACCCAGATCCCCCAGCTCAGACATACAGACAGCAAACAATTCTTCCTTCTCTCAGGCCCCTGTGCCATTGAAGGGGAAGATATGGCCCTGAGAATTGCAGAACATATCGTTCAAGTGACCGATAAGCTCAGGATACCCTATGTCTTCAAAGGGAGTTTTAAAAAGGCGAACCGCAGCCGTGTGGATTCCTTTACAGGCATAGGGGATGAAAAGGCTCTGAAGATTCTGAGAAAGGTCTCTGAGACATTTCATGTACCTACCATTACTGACATCCATGAGGTTTCAGACGCTGCTAAGGCAGCAGAATACGTGGATATCCTTCAAATTCCGGCTTTCCTGGTCCGCCAGACCGATCTCGTCATCGCCGCCGCCAAAACGGGAAAGACCGTGAACCTCAAAAAGGGCCAGTTCATGAGTCCGGAAAGTATGAAACACGCCGTGGCCAAGGTCACAGATTCGGGAAATGAGCAGGTGATCATCACAGACCGGGGCACCATGTTCGGGTATCAGGATATGATCGTCGATTTCAGGGGAGTCCCCACCATGAAGCAATACGCCCCCGTGGTGCTGGATGTCACCCATTCCCTTCAGCAGCCGAATCAGTCGTCCGGAGTCACAGGAGGCAGGCCTGCCCTGATCAGCACTATGGCCCGGGCCGGGATCGCGGCCGGGGTGGACGGACTCTTTATGGAAACGCACTTCGACCCGGCCAATGCGAAGAGTGACGGGGCCAATATGCTTCCCCTAGACAGGCTCGAGAAGCTATTGACCGATCTGTCCAGACTCAGGACAACGATCAACAGCCTCGATTGATTTTTTATCTTCATTTTTAGGTAAATCCGGCTGCAGAAATGATTTGCTTAATGGCAGACCCCAGGTGCAGTAAGATCTTCCTGTACACTTCTGGCTTGTCCAGGATACATCGGGAAGCCAGCTCCCCAGCAGCTTGGAATCAGGTCAGGCTGATAAAGTTGATCTCCCGCTCAAAATCGCGTTCGATCCTGCGCGAAAAATGGACAGGCGTGAGGGGGGAGATCGTGATGTTCCTGGAGATCATATCCACGTCAAAATGAAAGCAGGAAAAATCACCATCGCATTCCTTTTCCAGCCTGGCCATAAGAAACTTGGTGATCTTGGGCCGCAGCTGATACTCCAGTTCTATGCAGTGTCTCCGGATGCTTTCATCCAGCTCATTGGAAAGGATCCAATTGAAATTCACGTGAAATATGTCTTTAAGAACGTGAAATATATTAATTTCCATCAAAAAGTATTCATCCCAGAATAAAAAACATGCGATTTACAACCATTCTGTTGGGCGCAATCTTCCTGCATGCAGCATGTGCCCAAGCCCAGGACCACCAACATGCTCACGGGCATGCCTTGTCTTACCCGGACATCCCCGGTTTTGTCACCCTGAAATGTGACCTCCACCAGCATACGGTATTTTCAGATGGGGAGGTCTGGCCCTCCATCCGGGTTATGGAAGCGCTTCGGGAAAACCTGGATGCCATATCCCTTACGGAACACCTGGAATATCAGCCCCATAAGGAGGATATCCCCCACCCCGATCGCAACCGGTCTTATGCCCTGGCACTGGAAGAGGCGAAGGACCACGGGCTGATGATCATTCACGGATCCGAGATCACCAGGAACGCGCCTATAGGCCATAGTAACGCCCTGTTTATAAGTGATGCCAATATCTTACTGGACAAAGATCCCAAGGTACCATTCAGAGAGGCCAAAAAACAGGGAGGGTTTATCTTCTGGAACCATCCGGCCTGGTACCGACAAAGTCCCAGTGGTAATCCCATTCTGAGTGAATTTCAGCTGGAACGCATTAAAGCAGGAGAATTACACGGCATTGAGGTCATCAATGAATACGATTATGCCGAGGAATCCCTGGCGCTAGCCCTGGAGCATAACCTCACTATCATGGGCACCTCGGATATTCACGGGCTTATCGATTGGCAATACCTCGAAAAAGGGGGGCATCGTCCCATTACCCTGGTCTTTGCCAGGCAGAAAAGTCCTGAGAAGATGAAAGAAGCCCTATTTTCGGGTAATACGGTTGCCGTTTACAATTCCCTTTTTGTAGGCAGGCCACAATTTCTCATTCCATTGCTCCGCGCCTGCGTGAAGGTCAACACTGTAGCCTACATCCCGAACACCAATATCCTGGAAGTGGAACTGGAAAATGTCTCCAGCAGCGATCTTCTGTTCGAAAATCAAATGGGTTACACCTTCTACAGCAAGCCACCGGTTTTTGAGATTCCTGCTAAGACGAAAACCACCCTCCAGATCAAGACCCTGGAAAGAAGAGAGAAGGTGATGCTGAGGTTAAAAGCTCTGGGGGCCTATACCGCACCAGGCACCCATCCTGAAGTGGAATGGGAGCTGAATCCGGGATAAGGCTTATTCCTTCCCGTCTACGTAATCCTGCAGGTAAGCGTATCGCGAAGTGAGTTTGCCCTTGGCTGTCATCCTGGCCCTTTCGAGGATACCTTCCTTATCCCCGTTGAAGAAAGAAG
>NZ_JBFGBM010000196.1:0-4502 GCF_041567615.1 Muriicola sp. | reverse complement strand
GGGTCCTGGCATTGAGGTAGCGCTCCTTGGCGTCTTCCGGCAGGGTCTGGAAGAGCACATTTTCTACCGATTTCACGATGAGTTCAATGGCGATCAGGATGAGCAGTACCATGAACAGGAACAACTGTACCATGGGATACGCTATGAAAGCCGGCTTATCGCCAGCATCCACGTAATACTCGACAAGGCCGAAAATGAAGAAGAAAATTAAGGGGATCCTGATCCACCAGGGGGTTGTATTTCTCATGTCGTTTTATTTTGGTTGATTATCATCTAGGGGGATTTCACTTACTTCTTTGATATGCTCTTTTGAGGCCGTAAAGACCCACCAGAACAACAGGGCAAAGAAGACAAAAAAGATCAGCAGGGAGATCATGGGGTATGTGGCTATCCCATCTATACTCTCCATATGGTTTTTTACGAATTTCAGCATGACTTATTTGTTTTCAGTTAAAAGTTGATCGGTCTCCTTGACCTTTATATCGGTTCCCAGGCGTTGGAGGTAGGCGATCAGGGCTACGATCTCGCGGTCTTTCATTTCCACGAATTCCCTGCCTTCCTCCCTGGCCCTGGCCTTGTCTTCTTCATAGGTCCTGGCAAAGTCGGGATCTGTATACAGGTTTTTCTCGATCTGCAATGCCTGTTCTTCCATAGAAGCGAAGGCATTGCTGATATCCTCCTCTGTATAAGGAACACCGAGGGATACCATGGCCCGCATCTTGTCCTGAATCGCACTGCGGTCGTGTTCGTCCCTTACCAGCCACTGGTAGGCTGGCATGATGGATCCGGCAGACATGCTCTGGGGATCGTACATATGGTTCAGGTGCCAGTTATCGGAGTACTTGCCTCCCACGCGCAGCAGGTCTGGCCCGGTACGTTTACTGCCCCAGAGGAAGGGGTGGTCATAGACAAACTCCCCTGCTTTGGCGTATTCCCCGTAGCGTTCCACCTCGCTTCGGAAAGGCCGAACCATTTGGGAGTGGCAGCTGACGCAGCCTTCGCGTATATACAGGTCGCGCCCCTCCAATTCAAGCGGGGTATAGGGTTTTACGCTGGTGATGGTCGGGATATTTGATTTCACCAGGATGGTAGGAACGATCTGTATGATCCCTCCGATGAGAATGGCTATGGTGGCCAGTATGGTCAGTTGTATGGGTTTGCGCTCCAACCAGGTGTGGAAGGTTTCACCCACCGTCCTCCTGGAAGATACCCGGGTGAGGGCAGGAGCCTCTGCTTTCTCATCGACCACGGCGCTGCCAGAGCGAATGGTGACCACTATATTGTAAAGCATGACGATAAAACCGATGATGTAGAGGGATCCGCCTATGGCCCTCATCCAGTACATGGGCATGATCTCATTTACAGTCTCCAGGAAGTTCCCGTATACAAGGCTGCCATCAGGGTTGAAGTCTTTCCACATCAGGGCCTGTGTAAATCCGGCCACGTACATAGGCAGGGCATACAGGATGATTCCCAGGGTACCGATCCAGAAATGAAAGTTGGCCATGGGTAAAGAATGCAGACGGGTCTTGAACATTTTTGGCACCAGCCAGTAGATCATACCAAAGGTGAGGAACCCGTTCCAGGCAAGGGCCCCCACATGCACGTGGGCAATGACCCAGTCACTGAAGTGAGCAATGGCATTGACGTTCTTCAGGGAGAGCATAGGGCCTTCAAACGTGGCCATACCGTATCCGGTGATGGCGACCACCATAAATTTCAGGGTGGGGTCTATGCGCACCTTGTCCCATGCGCCCCTGAGGGTCAGCAGACCGTTGATCATACCACCCCAGGAGGGTGCGATCAGCATTACGGAAAAGGCCACTCCCAGGTTCTGTGCCCAGTCTGGTAAAGCAGAGTACAGCAAGTGGTGAGGTCCGGCCCAGATATAGATAAAGATCAGGGACCAGAAGTGTACGATAGAAAGGCGGTAGGAATAGACCGGCCTGTTGGCTGCCTTGGGTACAAAATAATACATGAGTCCCAGGAAGGGGGTGGTCAGGAAGAAAGCCACGGCATTATGTCCGTACCACCACTGCACCAGGGCGTCCTGTACACCGGCGTAAACGGAATAGCTCTTAAGTGCGCTGATAGGCAGTTCCAGGCTGTTGAAAATATGAAGTACCGCTACGGTGACAAAGGTGGCCAGGTAGAACCAGATGGCTACATACAAGTGCCTCTGGCGCCTTTTGATCATGGTGCCGATAAGGTTCCAGCCAAAGGCTACCCAGATCACGGCGATGGCCAGGTCTATGGGCCATTCCAGTTCTGCGTATTCCTTGGAAGTTGTGTACCCCAGGGGCAAGGTAACCGCCGCAGCCACAATGATGGCCTGCCATCCCCAGAAATTCAGATGGCTCAGAAAGTCGCTGAACATGCGCGCTTTGAGCAATCGCTGGGTGGAGTAGTAGACCCCGGCAAAGATGGCATTGCCGACAAAGGCAAAGATGACCGCATTGGTGTGCAGCGGCCTCAGCCTCCCGAAACTCAGCCAGGAGATCCCATCCGTGAGGTTGGGGAACATAAACATAAAGGCCAGCAAAAGGCCTACCAGCATACCAATGATCCCCCAGAACAGGGTGGCATAGATAAATTTCTTTACGATCTGGTTGTCGTAACTAAATTGCTGTACTTCCATAATTACAATTGTTTGCTTTTAGAATTGGTCTTTCGGGTTTCAGGAGCAATGGGCTCTGTGGAATCATCGGTTTTGAGCAATTCGTCCTCAAAGAGCATCCGTACCGATGGGGTATAGGCATCTTCGTATTGTCCGCTCCTTACAGAATGGATAAAGGCGATAAAAAAAAGGACTGCTACCACTATACTAATGGTGAGTAACACATAAATAACACTCATACCTACCTGAATTCCGGTGTAAAACTACCTCGGCTCAAACCCCCAAAAAATGACATAAATCAGGTTTTATTATTTAATTTTTCTTCCTGCCCAGTTGGTCGCCAGGGTGGTAAAGGCCACTATACTGATCGAGCTCAGGGGCATGAGGATCGCTGCCACAACGGGCATCAACTGTCCGGTTACTGCGAAATACAACCCGATGAGGTTGTAGAACAGTGACAGGACAAAACTCATTTTGATAATTCGCATCGCCTGCTTTGAGGCCTCCACATAAGTACCCAGGAATGCAAATTTTCCCGCATCCAGGATACCGTCACAGGCCGGGGAAAAGACATTGATGTCTTCTGAGAGTGCAATGCCCACATCGCTCTGAACCAGGGCCCCGGCATCGTTCAGGCCGTCACCGACCATCATGACCTTTTTACCAGAATCCTGCAGGGATCGGACAAAGAACAATTTATCTTCAGGACTCTGGTTGAAATACATAGGCGTCATGTTCGGTAAAAGGGCCTCCAGCCGGTTTCTCTCCCCCTCGTGATCCCCGGAGAGGACCCCTATCTCCATCTGTCCACCCAGTTCTGACATGAGTTGGGAAATCCCGTCCCTGTAGTGGCTGTGAAGGATAAAATGCCCCTTGTATCTTTCATTTGTACTCAGGTGGACCACCGATTTGTCAGGGGCAGTCGAGGTGCAGTTCCCGACAAATTCTGAGGAACCTATCTTTATGCACGCATCCCCTTTGCTCCCGTACAGGCCTTGTCCCAGGTGTTCTTCATAGGAGTCGAGAACGGTAATATCCTGTTCTTTGAGCAGGTTATAGAGAGACCGGCTCAAAGGGTGATTGGAAGCCCTCAGGGTGCTCTTCAACAGGGATTTTTCCTCTGATGAAAGTTCATTTCCCTCGTATTCTATCTGGTCGTGCCTCCGGGTAGTCAGCGTCCCCGTCTTATCAAAGATCACCGTGTTAATGGTCGCCAGTTTCTCGATCACGACCGCATCCTTGAGGTAAAATTTACGCTTGCCGAAAATGCGCAGCATATTGCCCATGGTAAAAGGTGCAGCCAGGGCAATGGCACAGGGACAGGCGATGATCAGGACGGCGGTGACGACATTCCAGATCACAGCAGGATCGGTGAATGCCCAGTAAAGCCCTGATACAAGAGCAATAGTAAGGACCGCCAGGGTAAAACTTTTTCCGATGCGGTCTGTCAGCGTCTTGAACTTGCTTTCAGATTTCTCGCCGAATACGGAGTGACTCCACAGCCGGGTGAGATAGCTCTGAGAGACATTTTCAATGGCCAGCAATTCTATGGGTCCCCTGAGCTGCTTACCACCTGCAAATAGCTTTTCACCTTTTGTGATATGGACAGGCCTGGCTTCCCCGGTGACGAAACTGTAGTCAATTTCCGCATCTCCGGTCTCGAGTACCCCGTCCACAGGTATGATCTCCCCGTGCCTGATCAGGAGTCGGTCGCCTTTGATCACCCGATTCACCTGTACGATCTCCTCTTTACCATGCTGGTCAAATCGGGTAACTGCTACCGGGAAATAAGATTTATAATCCCTTTCAAAAGAGAGGAAGGAATAGGTTCGTTTTTGAAAATACTTCCCCAGCAGGAGAAAGAAGACGAGTCCGCTCAAACTGT
>NZ_JBFGBM010000195.1:0-4579 GCF_041567615.1 Muriicola sp. | reverse complement strand
CCCTTCAAAAAGGTAAGACAGACGGCTACGTAGCCCGACATGTAGACAGTGAAGGAGTTGCGGCTTTTCTCATTTCATCCTATATGGGAATTCGCATGCTGATGGTGGAAGGTAACAGCAGGAGCCTGTCCTATCATTTTCTGCAACAGACAAGACAATACCTGAAATCCCTGGCCCAAACCAGACTGGTCTAGGATATCAACTGGTTATTTCAAGGATCCTTTGCACGACGCTTTCCGGATCTATGGTGCTCATAGCGTCCTCATAGCCGCCTGGATATTTATTGCCATAGACTGATGTAGGAATCAGAGGATATTGATCCCTGTCAGCCAGGAGGGAATTTTCCGGGGGTTGTGCATAGGGAGCAAATCCCGCATAGGGATGAGTGATCCCCCATAAGGTCAGTACGGGAATTCCAAACATGGCAGCCAGGTGCCCGTTTCCACTATCCATGGATACCATGAGGTTCAGATTGGAGATCAGGTCGAGCTCCTGGTCAAAAGTCAATTGGCCCGCTGCGGAAAGACAATGTTCAAATTGCTCCTCAAGTCCTTGTAGAACTGGTATTTCCTTCGATCCCCCACCAAAGAGAATAATTTTATACTTATCAGTATTATTTACTTGTTTTATTACTTCTTCCATGAGATCCAGGGGATACATCTTTCCCTCAAAGGCGGCAAAAGGTGCTATACCGATCAGTTTTTTATTGCCTTTTGACAACCAATTTTCAGGGGCTTCTGGCAGGCTTCTCCGTCTCAATATATCCTGAGGGTTCAGCTCTACTTTATAACCCATTTTGCGAAACACATCGGCATATCGCTCATGGGTCGACTTCAACCGTGTGATATCCTTGTCACGCCATCGGGTTAGCTTCTTCTTTTGTTTTCTCCCCTTATCGATCTGCACAAATGGCAGTCCTGAACCGAAAAAGAAAGTCTTAAGGACTTTTGTCCTCAACACATTATGGAGATCAGCAACGCCTGAAATCGAATGGTGTTTCAAGTCCTTTGAGAGTTTTAATATGCCGGGGATTCCCTTATAGCTGATTTTAAAGTCTGCCTTGAATACTTCTGTATTCGGAATATCCCTGAAAATGGGGGCAAAGAAAGGCCTGGTGAGGATCAGGAGCCTGAGTTGAGGATTGAGGCGTAAAAGGGAAAGAAGAACGGGTACAGTCATGGCTACATCACCCATGGCCGAGAGTCTGATCACGAGAAGGGATTCATCCTTGCTTTTGTCCACGCAAAACGGGATTTAACTCATCGTCGTTGTACATTTTCATCTGTTTGTACACCTTCATGTATTTCCTGCCGGCCTCTATATCTGCGAGCAACTGGTCAATGGCAGTAGAAAGGTCTTTTTTCTGCTCCATCAGCACCGAGAGTTTTTGTCCGCAGGCTTTCAAATGGTCCTCCGAAGCATCTTCTCTTTCGGTCTCCTCCTTCATGTGATAGATTTTAAGGGCCAAGATAGAGAGACGGTCTATGGCCCAGGCGGGAGATTCGGTATTTATCGTCGCATCTTCCAGAATTTTTACCCCTTTGTATTTTTGAAGAAAGTAGCTATCTATGTATTCTACTAAATCTGTCCTGTCCTGATTGCTCGCATCGATCTTGCGTTTGAGTTCCAGGGCAGCCCCCGGTTCAATATCCGGATCCCGGATCAGGTCTTCATAATGCCACTGAACCGTATCAATCCAGTTTTTCCTGTAAAGGAGATGCTCTATGGTTCCTGAGGGATATGGGTTTTCAAACGTTTGATCTACCCTGTCAATTACGTGGTACCTGTTAATGCTTTCTTCAAAGATCCTGAAAGCCTCTTTACTGAACATGGAGATACATTTTTGTGCAAAGGTATCTTTTATTTGGTTAGCAACTCGATGCTAAAAATGAAAAATGAGGTGAGGATGGCCCCGGACAGAACCATTTCCCGGATATTTTCCCGTTTGATCATTTCCACATACTTACCCAGGAAGACAGACGCCGGGAAGAATGCGATGAGAATCGGGAATTTTTCTGAGGTCAGGGATAACAATACAACGATAATGCTCAGGAAAAAATAGATAGAGACTACCCGTAAATTAATGATCCTTCCCAATCCCAGCTTCCCGGATTTGAGGAATACCGCAAAACTGGTGACAGATATGACAACGATGAAAATTATAAGCTTCGTGTTTCTGATCCAGTCGAGCAACACGCTTTTCCAATTACCGATACTGAAGTTATAGTGGGTAGTAAAGAAGCCCTTCGTACCGCTCAGGATCAGAATCGAATTCCAGATCAATAAAAAGATGACAATCCCCGCAAGGGGGACAAACCAGTTCTTGATATTCTTGGGTTCGTAAATATAGATCGCTATGAAGACCAGTAAAAGGAAAAGGATTGCCCACCCGAAGAAAAGACTGGCTGCCAATACCCACAGCGTGGCGTCGAGTATCTTGAGTTTTATATTCCTGAGGGATCGAAGGCTGATAAGTTTTCGGCAAGCCAGCACCAGGAAAAAATTACAGCCTATAGCTTGAGTATCCCGTACGGAGGAAGGAAACAGGAATACCAGGATGACAAAGAAAAGGGCCACATAGGCATTCGTGCTGGAAATCTGGTTCCTGTTCACGACGAAATCGATGACCAGGACAGAAAACAATAAAAGTAAAAGAAAAAAAAGTTGTTTTCCCCATTCAGAGGGATCGAGGCTTTTTTCACCCAGGTAAAAAAAGACGATTGCGTAAAGGAGAGAGAGCAGGCCGAGAAGAATTACGTAATTAATGGGTTTTGTTTTGCCAAAAATGCCTGAAATCATCCCCGGATTTTATATTTTTGTCCTCGTAAATATAACCAAGATGAGTTCATTTTTTTACGGCATAGAAGATTTATTCGTCAACCACTTGTTCTGGCCCTATGATTTTTTCCGGTTCATGCAGAACTGGTGGACCTCCAATACCGTCAATTGGTTGTTCATGATCATCGGCACTGTGGCTATGGTGTATTGGCTTATGCAGCTGAAGAAATTCAACGACAATAATGAGGAGGACAAGACGATCACCTCCCATTCCTACCTATAGGTCGAATCCCAGGTCTTTGCGGTAATACATGCCGTCAAACTTGATCCTTTCGACGTTTTCGTACGATTTTTTCAGGGCTTCCCTAAAGTTTTCCGCTAAGGAGGTTACTGCGATGACCCTGCCCCCATTGGTGACCACACTTCCGTTTTTATTGGCGGTTCCTGCGTGGAAAACCACAGAATCTTTGATACTCTCAAGTCCAGAGATATCCTTCCCTTTTTCATAAGAACCCGGGTATCCACCAGATACCGTCATAACGGTCGTAGCACTTCTCGGGTCGATCTCAAGTTCGACGGAATCCAATTTGCCATCAGCAACAGCCTGGAAGAGCTCAACCAGGTCGTTTTTAAGCCTTGGTAGCACAACTTCTGTTTCCGGATCTCCCAACCGGACATTGTACTCGATCACAAAGGGATCGTCACCCACCTTGATCAAACCAATAAATATAAAGCCCTTGTACGGGATCTTGTCTTTCTTCAGGCCCTGAATGGTCGGGAGGATAATCCGATCCTTCACCTTGTTCATAAACGACTCGTCTGCAAAGGGAACCGGCGAAATAGCCCCCATTCCCCCGGTGTTGAGTCCCGTATCCCCTTCACCGATTCTCTTGTAATCCTTCGCCGTTGGCAAAACCTTGAAGTTTTCCCCATCGGTGAGGACAAAGCAACTCAACTCGATGCCGCTGAGAAATTCTTCTATGACCACCGTAGTACTGGCCTCCCCGAACTTGGAATCGAGCAGCATACGCGATAATTCGGCCCTGGCCTCGTCCAAATCCTGCAGGATCACTACTCCCTTGCCGGCAGCCAGTCCGTCTGCCTTGAGCACATAAGGCGGTTTCAGTGTGCCTAAAAAGTTGAATCCCTCCTGAAGCATTTCAGCCGTGAAACTTTGGTAGGCCGCGGTTGGGATCCCGTGACGGTTCATAAACCGTTTGGCAAAATCCTTACTCCCTTCCAGGGCTGCCCCCTTTTTCTCAGGTCCTATCACGGGGATGTATTTAAGGTCGGGGTCAGATGCAAAGAAATCAGCTATGCCATGCACTAATGGGTCTTCAGGCCCGACAACCACCATGTGGATATCATGTTCCAGGACTGCCTCTTTGATCGCCCCGAAATCAGTCGGCTTTATGGGAAGATTCATTGCGATCTCCTGCGTTCCCGCATTACCGGGAGCAACGAATAATTGCTTGAGTTTCTCACTCTGCTTTAATTTCCAGGCCAGGGTGTGCTCGCGGCCACCAGCTCCGAGGATAAGGATATTCATCATGTCGGCAGTTTGCGCAAAAATAGGCTATGGAGAAGAAACTATCAGGAAATACCGGAGAAATCGCGGTGTTCTTTTTGTTTGAGTTCTTCCGGGGATAGGGAAAGGAAATACTCGTAGACTTTCTTAAGGCCTTCTTTCCTCCCTACTTTGGGTTCCCACCCCAGGATCTCTTTTGCCCGGGTGATATCCGGTTGCCTCTGAAGGGGATCGTCTTTTGGTAAGGGTTTATGAATGATCCTGAGGTCCTTG
>NZ_JBFGBM010000194.1:0-4599 GCF_041567615.1 Muriicola sp. | reverse complement strand
TCGTAGTCCCCTGAACTACAACACTGGCCCCTGGAAGAGGTCCATTGGCATCAGAAACAGTACCTGATACGTCTTGCGCCTTAACCAATCCGAAGCTCAAGATCGCTCCAACCAGCATAAGACCTTTTAGTAGTGTAATCTTCATAAAGCGTTAATTTTCAGTTGAGTTAATTTAATTCAAGCGTTAAACATATATAAAAAAAATGTTAATATTGGCAAACACGGGCCACGGCCGCTTACGAAAACGGTTTCGTGTTAATAACTTTTTAAAACATGGAAATTTAATAATTTAAGTATCCATGTTCCGATTATACTCTATTTATGGGGTGTTTTTATTATCGAATTCGAAACAAATATAACAATTTTTCAATGCGACCTCCGAAAATTATTGATTTTCCCGAACCTTCGCCAGTCCTAAAAGTGTTAAAAAAACAAATTTTTTAACACCGCTTTATGTACCTTTAATGGTTGAGTCTAATTGACAAGAATTCCCATTGAAACGCAAAATCACCTTAAAGCACATTGCCAGGGAACTCGATGTTTCCATATCCACAGTTTCAAAAGCGCTCAAGAACAGTGAAGAAATAGGGCAGGATACCAAAGAGAAAATACAGGCTTTTGCCAGGCTTTACAACTACCGGCCGAACAATATCGCTATAAGCCTCAAGAATAAAAAGACCAAGAATATTGGGGTTATCATCCCGGATATTGTCCACCATTTCTTTACTACCGTATTCAGGGGAATCGAGAAATATGCCAATGCAAAAGGCTACAATGTCATCGTCTGCGTCTCAGACGAGTCATTTGACAAGGAGGTGATCAATATGGAAATGCTCGCCAATGGCAGTATAGACGGATTTATCATGGCTCTAGCCGGGGAGACCCAGCTAAAGAATGATTACAATCACCTGAAGGAAGTGACCGAACAGGGCATTCCGTTGGTCTTGTTCGACCGGGTCACGGACGAGATCCACTGTGATAAGGTGATCATAAACGATGAAGAAGCCGCGTACCTGGCCGTAAAAAAACTCATTGCTTCAGGACGCAGGGAGATCGCCCTGGTAACCACGGAAGGTTATTTGAATGTCAGTGCAAAAAGAACCGAAGGGTATTACAGGGCATTGAGGGAGCATGGCCTGCCGGTTCAACCAGATCTGGTCCTGCAGTTGCCTTATCAGAAGGAGGACGATAAAAAGAGCGAGGCCTTCTTCAGAGAGAGGTCGATGGATGCCGTTCTCTGTGTCAATGAGATCTTTGCTGTAAAATCCATGGGGATTGTGCAGAGATTGGGAAAACGCGTTCCCGAGGATGTCGCCTTTATCGGATTTACGGACGGAATCCTTTCCCGCCTGTCTACTCCCACTTTAAGCTCCGTAGACCAGCACGGGGAACTCATGGGTGAAACCGCTGCCAGGATGCTTATCGAAAAGGTAGAAAATGATCACGAACAGGAGGAGGAGAGTTATGAGACAAAGATCATAAGCGCAACGCTCGTAGAACGTGAATCTACTCTTGGCACGGTTAATTAGTTCCCATTCCCCCTTTTTCTAACGCTTATGCCTGCAGTAAGTATGACTCATTATATTTTCGGAATCCTACAACACCCCTTTCAGAATACAGACATCTTTGTATATTGGCCGCGGATTGACTCAGGCATTTTTACTGTTCCGTGGGATAATGGGTTTTTATAATTAAAAAGGTGTTCCTCAATGCATAACAAAGGATTTATTTTTGACCTGGACGGGGTAATCGTCGATACTGCCAAATACCATTACTTGGCCTGGAAACACCTGGCGGATGAACTGGGGATTCCTTTTACCAAAGAACAGAATGAACAATTCAAGGGAGTAAGCCGAAAGAGATGCCTGGAGATCCTACTTGAATGGGGAAACATGAAAGTACCGCAAGCGCAATTCGATGCCTGGCTGGCAGAGAAAAATGAGGATTACCTGGGTTATATAGACAAAATGACGGAAGATGAAGTGCTGACGGACGTTCCGAAGGTTCTCAATTTCCTGAAAGAACACAAGATCCCCATGGGATTGGGATCAGCCAGTAAAAATGCCCGGCCCATATTGAAAAAAGTGGGACTTATTCCTTATTTTAACACCATTGTAGACGGGACTCAGGTAAGTAAGGCTAAACCCGACCCGGAGGTTTTTTTGATCGCTGCGAGAGACCTGAAGCTTCCGCCTGAGCAATGTATCGTCTTTGAGGATGCTATCGCGGGAATCGAAGCTGCCAATATCGCCGGTATGACCAGTGTTGGCATAGGGGATAAGGATGTGCTCTCGGATGCCAGGTATGTTTTTAAGGATTTTACTGAGATCGACCTCGACTTTATAAAAGAACTAGCAGAATTATAAGATATGAATCAGGATTATATCGTGCCAGACGACTGGTCAATCATAGAAGAAGGATTTGACAGGGAAAATGTGAAATCCTCAGAGAGTATTTTCAGCCTTGGAAACGGGGCTATGGGTCAAAGGGCAAATTTTGAGGAACAATACACAGGTCCAACATTCCAGGGAAGCTATATAGGTGGGGTTTACTATCCCGATAAGACCAAGGTAGGCTGGTGGAAGAATGGCTATCCCGAGTATTTTGCTAAGGTTATCAATGCCCCAAGCTGGATCGGGATCCACGTCCTGGTAGACGGAGAGCCGCTCGACCTTAATACCTGTTCCCGCGTGGAGAATTTCCGCAGGGAACTGAATATGAAGGAGGGTTGGTACCAGCGCAGCTTTACGGCCACGCTCAAGAACGAAAAGACCATCGAGGTAAAGGTTACCCGTTTCCTGAGCCTGGATCTGGATGAGTTGGGGGCTATCCGGTATGAGGTCACTCCCAAAGGAGATGATCTCACCATCACTTTCTCGCCCTATCTCGACAGTGGGATCACCAATGAAGACAGCAACTGGGACGACAAGTTCTGGAATACTACCGGGGTTTCCTCCGAGGGGAACCAGGCCTTTATAGAGGCGCATACCATGAAGACCCATTTTGAGACCTGTACCTTTATGGAATGCCACCTGGAATACCAGGGGAAGACCCAGAGTAAACCCATGGGTACTGAAGAAAAGGAACTTTGGGTAGGGCACGGTTATGAGCAAAAGGTCGATAAAGACTCCACGGTTACCTTTTACAAGTTCGGAGGATACACCGTCTCCCGAAATCACAAGAATGGAGACCTGGTCGGAGCTGCCAAAAAAGTACTCGATAAGGCCAGGCAAAAAGGGTTTGACGGGCTTCTGGAAGCACAGAAAAAATCCTGGGCAGGTATATGGGAAATGAGTGATATCACCATAGGGGGAGATACCAGGGCCCAACAGGGGATCCGATTCAACATCTTCCAACTGAACCAGACCTATACGGGAAAAGATTCCAGGCTAAACATCGGCCCCAAAGGATTTACGGGGGAAAAATACGGGGGGAGCACCTACTGGGACACAGAAGCCTATTGTATCCCTTTCTATATGGCTACAAAGGACCATCACGTGGCCAGGAACCTGCTCAAATACCGGTACAACCATCTGGAAAAGGCCATTGAGAACGCGAGGAAGCTGGGCTTCAACAACGGGGCGGCCCTTTATCCCATGGTAACCATGAACGGGGAGGAGTGTCACAACGAGTGGGAGATCACCTTTGAAGAGATCCACCGAAACGGAGCCATCGCCTTTGCGATCTATAATTACTACCGATACACCGGTGATTATTCCTATATCCCTGAAATGGGACTTGAAGTCCTGATTGGGATCGCCAGGTTCTGGCACCAGCGGGCCACCTTCTCCAAACAGAAGAACAAATATGTGATCCTCGGGGTCACCGGGCCCAATGAATACGAGAACAACGTCAGCAACAACTGGTATACCAACTATATTGCCCGCTGGTGTATTCATTATACGCTGGAACAACTCGAAAAAGTCAAGACAGGCTATAAGGAAGACTACGAACGGATCACCGGGTATACCAAACTGAAAAAGACCGAAACCGAGGAGTGGAAGAAAGTAGCAGACCATATGTACTTTCCGTTTTCAGAAGAACTCGGGATCTATCTCCAGCAGGATGGCTTCCTCGACAAGGAACTGGTGACCGTGGCAGATCTGCCCAAATCCCAAAGGCCTATCAACCAGAAATGGAGCTGGGACAGGATCCTCAGATCCCCCTACATCAAGCAGGCCGATGTCCTTCAGGGGTTTTATTTCTTTGAGGATCACTTTTCTATAGAGGATCTCGAAAAGCATTTTGATTTTTACGAACCCTTTACCGTTCACGAATCATCTCTTTCGCCTTGTGTCCACAGTATACAAGCCGCCAAACTGGATCGTATGCAGCAAGCGTATCAGTTTTACCTGCGAACCTCCCGTCTGGATCTGGACGATTACAACAAAGAGGTGGAAGAAGGACTTCATATCACTTCCATGGCCGGTACGTGGATGAGCATCGTTGAAGGATTTGGAGGTATGAGGATTCGGAACGATAAGTTGTCTTTCCGCCCAAGGATCCCGGAAGAGTGGGAGTCTTATTCCTTTAAGATAAATTTCAGGGACAGGATACTCAAGGTGCTAATCGATAAGAACGGAGCCCATTTTGAGCTGG
>NZ_JBFGBM010000193.1:0-4650 GCF_041567615.1 Muriicola sp. | reverse complement strand
TCTCCCAGGATACTGCCCTTGCTTACCGAACTGCTGGGATCCACGGCCAGGACAGCCACTTTTTTACCCATGGCTGTCAGCATGGTGCCAAATCTTTCTATAAAAGTACTCTTGCCCACACCGGGTACCCCGGTGATCCCGACCCTCAGGGTTTCCCCATTCAAAGCCAGACATTTTTCAATGATCCCATAGGCTTTTTCCCGATGTTCGGGATGGGTACTTTCCACCAGTGTGATAGCTCTGGCCAGAAGCGACTGGTTCCCCACGCGGATTCCCTTTACCAGTTCCTCTACCGTTGGGGTATTCAGCCTCCTGGATTTGAGATCGGAGGCGCTCTTGTCTCCTATGTTATCAGTGCGGCTCAAGACTTCTTGAAAATCGGAACCTGGACCTTGGTATTGTCCCACTTCAGGGTCAGGAAAAGGCCGTGTTCATCCGGGAAACTGATGGTGAAATGTTCCTGGGTGGCAGACATCTCGATAACTGAGGCTTCTGCCTGCAGTACATCCGTCTCAGGGTTTCTGGTGGCTTCCGTTCCCCCACTGCTCAGGGTTGCCCCCCAGTCCGGGATCTCACTGTTGAAGATGATCGTCCATTGTGATTTACCCGGGATGGTCCAGAGGGAATAGGAACCTGCCGTCAGGGGTTTGCCCTTGATCATCAGGTCTGTTTTGGTCTCAAACCGGGTAGGTTCGTTAGCCCCTGTCCTCCATACCTTGTCATACGGGACCAGTTCCCCGAAGATCACCCTTCCCTTTTTGGAAGGACTGCTGTAATTGACAAGGAGGTCATAGCCGTCCTTTTGATAGACCACAGTGGTTTCCGGGCTGTGTTTTTTCGTCTGCTGCCTCAGGAAGGGCATGCCGACAAAATAAAAGAGCAAGCCCAGGACCAGCAGGATACCTATAACCCATTTTAATATTTTCATTGCGTTGATCGATTATCGTTATATCAGACCTAAGGTAGTAAATCGAACCTAAAAAAAGATTCATTCCCGTAGGTTTCTCCGGGGTGAAGGACGCAGGAAGGAAAGTTGGGATGATTGGGTGCATCCGGATAATTCTGGGTTTCAAAACAGATGGATGGCAGATCTTTTGGGGTGTAGACAACCAGAGCAGGTTGATTTGATTCTACGGTAAGCCGGATCCCTGACACAGGCGAGTAGGCAAGGGCTTTGGGGTCTTTGGCCGGATCGAACACGTAAGGGGTATCCAAGCGGGTCGATCCAAGGGGGCGCATGCTTTGGAAATCGTATTCTGTTCCCGCCACCGGCAGGAGTTTACCCGTAGGTACGAGATCCTCTCCGGTCTCAAGCCGTTTCTCCGCAAATATCTGTACCTGAAGGTGATCGGGGGATGCCTCCCTGTCGAGCCTGAAATAACTGTGGTTCGTCAGATTGACGACAGTAGGCCGATCGGTGGTGGCCTCATGGAGGATCCTCAAGGTGTTGCCCAGGAGTTGATACGTGACCTTTACCTGCAGATCACCGGGATAACCCTCTTCGAGGTGTGGACTGAAGTATTCATAAGTCACAAAGGGTTCCCGGCCCGTATCGAATTCTTTTATCTTCCATATTCTTCGGCCCAAGCCTTTTTTACCCCCGTGTAAATGTACCCCTTTCTCAGCCTCGATTGGAAAAGACGAATCCCCTATGTGTAGTTGCGTACCGGAAATGCGTCCGGCAAATCGGCCCACGCAAGCGCCTAAAAATCGTTCATCCTTCAGATATTCTGCGCTGTCCTTAAAACCTGCAACGCAATTGATGAGATTTCCGTTGCGGTCGGGCACCAGCAGTTCCTGAATGATGGCACCGTAGTCCAGAGTGGTAAGTTGCAGATATTCGTTCTTAATGGTTTGTCGTTTCAAGGGGATGTTTCAATGATTTTATTAAAAATAGAATATTTTGCAACACTGCCTTATTTACATCGTCTTTTAGATAACAACTCGACCAACGTTGGACACAAACCTGGAGATAGCACGGGACCTGGTGGAACGCTGCAAGGCGAACGACCGAAGCGCACAGATGGCCTTGTACAGGCAGTACTGTGATGGGATGTTCTGCGTGGCCATGAGGTTTGTGAGGGAACGGGATGATGCGGAAGACCTGGTGCAGGAAGCCTTCATCAAAGCGTTCAGAAAAATACAGCAATTCAGGGGTGAGGTGACCTTCGGGGCCTGGCTAAAGCGAATCGTGGTCAACAAATGCCTTGATTTCCTAAAATCAAAACGGGAAAGGCTGATCTCCATCGAAGAGCACGAATTACAGCTTGCCGAGGAACCCGACTGGACTGTGGAGCGGGAGGTATCCGTGGATGGGGTGTTGGAAGCTATGGAAAGATTGCCGGAGAAATACAGGGAAGTCTTGCAACTCTATCTCCTGGAAGGATACGATCACAAGGAGATCGCTGAAATCCTGCATATGACCCCGGTGGCCAGTCGGACCCGACTCATGAGAGGGAAAGAGTATTTGCGCACCTATTTAAACGAACAAAAACATGAAACAGGATCTCAGGAAGCTTTTTGAGGCCGAACGCGCCAAAAAGCACAGTATGAAGGAAGGACACGAGCTTCGCTTTGAGGAAAAATTGTCTGAGGCATTCCCCGAAAAGCAGAGGTCGTTTTACTATCCCATCGGCATGGCCGCTTCTGTGGTGGTCCTGCTGGGCCTGGGCTTTGTCTTCTATCAGCAGTTGCAGACGGAGCTTCCCGTGAAGACCACCGTGGTAGACAAACAGCCTGTTGCTGAAGAGCCTTATGCGATCTCCCTGGGAGACCTCTCTCCCGATCTCAAAAAGGTGGAGACCTACTACGTGAGCTCGATCAACCTGGAGCTTTCCCGTCTCGATCTTTCTGAGGATAATAAAGAAATAGTGGACGACTTTATGGGCCGGCTTTCCGAACTGAATGCAGAATACAGGGACCTGAACAGGGAACTGAACGAGATCGGCCCCAATGAACAGACTATCGAGGCCCTGATCCGCAACCTGCAACTGCGATTGCAACTCCTGTTGAAACTCAAGGAAAAATTAAATCATCTTAAATCATCAAACAATGAAACAGTTACGAACAACACCGTTTAAGGGACTCACCCTTGCACTGGTCATGATCTGTACCGGGGCATTCGCCCAAAAACAGACCAAGACCTATAAGGAAGAATTCAAGATAGAACCCAATGCCGTCATCGACATCAATACCAGTTATGCCGATATCCAATTCGAGACCTGGGATAAAAATGAAGTGGTCGTGGAAGGCACCATAGAACTGGAAGGGGCTACCGAGGACGAGGCCAGGGCCTATTTTGAGAATTCAGGGATTGAGATACTGGGCAACAGCAAGACCGTTGAGATCAGAACCTCAGGAAATAGCGGTTGGGCACGGTTAGCGGGTATGTGGCCTTCGGCTAAAATGATGGAGCTGGAACATTTCCATATCCCCGATGTGGATGCCATCATCCATTCCATCGACATCCCCGAAATCCCTCCCATGCCCGAGATGCCACCCTTGCCACCCATGCCCGACTTTGAATTCGACTACGAAGCCTTCAAGAAAGACGGGGAGAAGTATATGAAGAAGTGGAAAAAGGAATTTAACAAGAGCTTTGACAAGGAGTACCAGGAGAAAATGGAGGCATGGGGCCGGGAATTTGCAGCCAGGGCCGAGGCCCGAAAAGACCTGATGGAAGAGAGGCGTGAAGCCATGGAAGGACAGCGGGCCGAAATGCAGGAGCAGCGCGAAAAGATACGGGAACAGGCGATGAAAGACCGGGAACGGGTCAGGGAAGAAGTCGGCAAGGTCAGGGAACAACTTCGTATTGAACTGAAGGATTCCGACGAATCCAAGTTCTTTTTCCGAACCGCAGACGGGGAATCCAGATCGTATAAGGTCAAAAAGACCATCAAGGTCAAAATGCCCAAGTCTGCCATCCTGAAAATGAATGTACGGCATGGGGAAGTAAAGCTGGCGGCCAATACCAGGAACATTCGTGCAACCTTGTCATACGCAAGGTTGCATGCTGCCAGTATCGAAGGAGATGATACTCAGATCAACGCTGCCTACACGCCCGTGAAGGTAGCACAGTGGAAATACGGGAATCTGAATACCAGTTTTACCGATCAAGTAGAGCTGGATGCGGTTACGGATCTGAACCTAAAGGCGACCTCATCCGAGGTAAAGATCAACAAGGTGATCCGGAACCTGATCAGCAGGAATGATCTCGGTGCTATTTATATCAGCGCAGTAGATCCCGACTTCAAAAGGATCGATATCGAAGTGAGGAACGGGGAACTGGAATGTGCCCTGCCCATGGCACCCTTCACGGTATCAGTAAGGAATACGCAGTCTGATTTCAACTATCCGGCCTCATGGAGGCTAAAAAGCACCAAAGACGGTTCACAGATCGTTTACACGGGTACATCCGGCAAAGGAATTTCGGATCGTGTCTTTAAACTCAATACGGCCTACAGTTCTGTGGTCCTGCAATAGGAACTACTCTTCCAGGACCAGGGTCCCAAAGATATCCGCATTGATCCATCCCTGGTTTTTGTCTTCCCCGGGTACAAACACCGAACCTATAAAATTCTCCCGTTCTGCACTGCCGTCATTGTCGCAGTAGGCCAGGGCAAATCCTATCTTTTTGTTTTTTCTCAAGGG
>NZ_JBFGBM010000192.1:0-4800 GCF_041567615.1 Muriicola sp. | reverse complement strand
GGCACCTTGTACATGCAGTTCAGGGACCGGACTGAGATCGTGAAGGAAGGAGAGATCATCGTCGTGCCCAAAGGGGTGGAACATTGCCCTGCCACGAAGGATGATGAGGAAGTGCTGGTCATGCTCTTCGAAAAACAATCTACCGCCCATACCGGAAATGTGATGGATGCGCGGACCCAAACTCAATACCCAAAGATCTGAGCTGTGAAAGTACTGCATCTCGACACCAATCACCCCTTGCTCCTGGAACAACTGGCCGCTTTAGGCTGTGAAAATACAGAGGAATACAAAGCCACGAAGAGTGAGGTCGAAAAGATCATACACCAATACGAGGGAGTCATTATTCGGAGCCGGTTCAAAATCGACAGGGAATTTCTGGATAAAGCCAGTAAGTTGAAATTTATTGGCAGGGTTGGGGCCGGACTCGAAAATATCGATGTGGCCTGTGCCAGGGAAAAAGGAATCTTCCTTGCTGCTGCCCCCGAAGGGAACCGCAATGCGGTCGGGGAACAGGCACTGGGGATGCTGCTTTCCCTGATGAACAACCTGAACAAGGCAGACCGTGAAGTCCGGCAGGGGACCTGGGACCGGGAAGGAAACCGCGGATGGGAACTGGACGGCAAAACTGTGGGGATCATAGGTTACGGGAATACGGGTCGAGCCTTCGCCAAAAAACTCTCCGGTTTTGAGGTGGAGGTCCTTTGCCATGACATCCTTGAGAAAGTGGGGGATTCCTTTGCCAGACAGGTACCTATGGAGGAATTACAGAAAAAAGCAGATGTCCTGAGCCTTCATGTCCCCCAGACAGAACTCACCCTGGGGATGGTGAACACCGCTTTTATCAACCGGTTCGCAAAACCCTTTTGGTTCCTGAATACCGCCCGGGGCAAATGTGTGAAAACCGCCGACCTGTCAGAAGCCCTGAAATCGGGTAAAATACTGGGGGCGGGATTGGATGTCCTGGAATACGAGAAGACCTCTTTTGAGGACCTCTTTGAGGAAGGTGCCATGCCAGAGGATTTCAGGTACCTGGTACAATCAGACCGGGTCCTGCTGAGCCCTCATATCGCGGGGTGGACGCAGGAGAGCAAGGTAAAGCTTGCCCAGACCCTGGTAGACAAGATCAAGGCCAGATTTTTCGTATCTTAGAGAGGTTAACCCGTGACCTGATCGTCATAGCAACCCATCTAAGATCATGACCTCCGATGCCAAAACCCCTGATGAATATATCTCCCAGCTTCCCGAAGAGCGAAAGGAACCTATGAGCGCCTTGAGAGGGGTCATCCGTTCCCATCTGCCCAAAGGTTTTGAAGAAACCATGAGTTACGGGATGATCGGCTATGTGGTACCCCACAGTATGTATCCTGACGGCTACCATTGCTCCCCCGAACTGCCTCTCCCCTTTATGAATATTGCCTCCCAGAAGAATTTTATCGCCTTGTATCATATGGGGGTGTACGCCAATAAGGAGCTGCTCAACTGGTTTACCGGGGAATACCCCAAGTACTCCTCCCGGAAACTGGATATGGGGAAAAGCTGTATCCGATTCAAAAAAATGGACGATATCCCCCTGAAACTGATCGGGGAATTGTGTGCTAAAATGTCCGTACAGGATTGGATCGACCTCTATGAAAAGAATATAAAAAAGACGTCATGAAGAACAGGATTACCGGTTTGGGGGGATTCTTTTTTAAGACCAAAGATCCGGAAAAGATCAGGGACTGGTACAGGGACCACCTGGGGCTGAACACGGACCAATACGGCTGTACGTTCTGGTGGAAGGACAAGGAGGGGAAGGACTGTTCTACCCAGTGGAGCCCGTTTAAGGAGGACACCCAGTATTTTGACCCCAGTGAGAAACCCTTCATGATGAATTTCCGGGTGGAAAACCTGGTGGAATTACTCGAAGCTCTGAAGGCAGAAGGGGTAACCATTGTAGGGGAAGTGGAGGAATACGATTATGGAAAATTCGGCTGGATCCTGGACCCGGAAGGAAATAAGATCGAATTGTGGGAACCTGTGGATTCCGCATTTCTCTGAAATCAAAAAAAAGCCTACATTTATTCTCATTCTAACCAATACAGCAAACACTATGTCTGACGACAAGAAAGATCTGGGCGACAAAGCCAAGGAGGCTTTTGACGACGCCAAGGAATCTGCAAAAAAAGCGGCAAAAGAGGCTAAAGAATCAGCTGGCGAGTTTAAGGAAGAAGCGAAAAAGACAGCGGAGGAATTCAAGGAAGGCCTTCAGTCCGCTGGTGGGGACAACAAGAAGATACTGGCCGGGATACTGGCCATACTCTTCGGTTCTCTCGGAGTACATAAATTCATCCTGGGTTATAATAAAGAAGGGGTCATCCTCCTGGCAATCACCCTCCTGGGCTATGCCACTACCTGCATAGTCATAGGGGCTTTCTTTTTCTGGATACCCGGACTTATAGGTCTTATAGAAGGGATTATCTACCTGACTAAGTCTGATGAGGAGTTCTACAACACCTACCAGGTAGGGAAGAAACCCTGGTTCTAAAAGTCAAAAAGTCGGATTGTAAAAATCCGACTTTTTTTATACTAAACTTTATCGTAATATTGCGATATATAAATATAAAATGGGAATCACTAAAACACAGATCTTCGATACCACCCAGAACGAACTGGCGGTCCTGTTTAAGGTCCTCGGGCATCCGGCTCGTATAGCCATACTCCAGTATATCGGGGGGCAGAACGCCTGTATCTGCAATGATATCGTGGAAGAGATCGGCCTGGCCCAGCCTACCATCTCACAGCACCTCAAAGAATTGAAGCGCATAGGCATTATAGAAGGGGAGATCGAGGGAAACAAAGTGTGCTATTGCATCGCTCAGGATAGGTGGAAGGAAATCCAGTCTGTCCTGAACAATTTCTTTAACGAGACAGGTATTCACTGCTGCTAAATCCAATCCTATGAAAACATCGGACTTTCTAAATCTTCTCAAAGAACACTCCTCCAAAGAACTGGTCTTTGAATACGCCCCCGGGCAAAGGATCGGGGCCAATTACCACATTACGGAAGTAAAGAATATACAAGTAGAAGCAGTCGATTGTGGAGGACGAGTTGATTCCTGGCAGGAGACCGTTGTGCAACTTTGGGAAAATCCCGCTGAGATGGATAAACAGAAATATCTGACCGCCTTTAAGGCCAAGGCGATCCTGGACCGGGTGCACACCCTAAAACCTATGGATTCGGAAGCTGTGATCAGGTTCGAATACGGCAATCCCTCCTTCCACACCGCCCAACTGTACGTCAAGGAAATCTCAGCCGATAATCGAAGTCTCATCCTCGGCCTGCAGAGCTCCCCAACGCTGTGCAAGGCAGAAGAGGTGTGCCTGGTGGACCATGCTGCCGAGACCGCTACATCCTCCTGTTGTGATACAATTTCAGGCTGTTGCTAAAAAATGATCCTATGAAGATCAGGAAAATGACCCCAGCAGACTGGCCCGAAGTGGCCCGGATCTATGCCGAAGGCATCGCCACGGGATACGCCACCTTTGAAAAGGAGGTTCCGGCCTTTGAGCAATGGGACAAAGCACACACTGCTTCCTGCAGGCTGGTTGCCGCAGAAGGGAAAAGCCTCGCAGGCTGGGCAGCACTCTCCCCCGTATCCGGCCGCTGCGTCTACGGAGGGGTTGCAGAGGTCAGTGTTTATGTCGACAAGACCTTCAGGGGCAGGGGATTAGGAAAAAAACTCCTCACCTCCCTTGTGGAACACAGTGAGGAAGAAGGATTCTGGACTCTCCAGTCGGGTATATTTCCAGAAAATGAAGGCAGTGTGAAGATCCACCTGCAATGCGGTTTCAGGCAGATAGGTTACCGGGAGCGTATCGGGCAGCTGGATGGGATATGGAAAGACAATCTTATCTTTGAGCGCAGAAGTAAAAAAGTAGGGGCATCATAAATGAAACCTATTATATGAATCAAAAGAACATACTGGTCCTCTGTACGGGTAACTCATGCCGCAGCCAGATGGCCCATGGGTACCTGAAATCCCTCTTGGGAGACCGGGCGATGATTTACAGTGCTGGTATCGAGACTCATGGATTGAATCCCGGGGCCGTGGCCATCATGAAAGAGGATGGGATCGATATCACCGGCCATACCTCTAACCATGTGGATGAATACGATGGAATCGACTGGGATTACATCATCACAGTCTGCGACCACGCCTATGAGAATTGTCCGTTTATCGCGGCTCCAAAAGCCATACGATTACATCACAATTTTTTCGATCCCTCCAAAGTAAAGGGAAGTGAGGAAGAACGCCATCAGGCATTCCAGAAAGCCCGTAATGAGATCAGGACGTATTGCGAGGATTTCGTAAAAAAGGAATTTTCCTAAACCCCTCCGTTATTTTCGGCCAGCTTGCGTTCCAGTTCGGCCTGGAATTCCTCCATAACCGGCTTTACCGTACTCTCGGGAAGGTCCGCGATGCGGATATACATGAGCCCGTCTACGGCATTGTTGAATAAGGGGTCTACGTTGAAGGCGACGACCTTGGCGTTCTGTTTGATATACTTTTTGATCAGCACAGGCAGGCGAAGGCTTCCGGGTTCCACCTCTTCGATAAGTCGATCGAACTTATTGAGGTCTGCCTCGGTCTCGTCAAAGATAAATTCCTTGTCTGCATCCTTGAGCTTTACCTTGAATTCCTTTTTTGGGTGGATGTACTGGGCCACATAGGGGTCCCAGTAATTCGATTTCATGAATTCTATCATGAGGGACTTCGAGAAATTGGAGAACTGGTTGCTGATACTCACACCCCCGAT
>NZ_JBFGBM010000191.1:0-4848 GCF_041567615.1 Muriicola sp. | reverse complement strand
TAAGAAGGGTACAACCACCCTCAACCTGGCGTATTCCTCTTTCTCTTCCGAGAATTTCAGCGCTTTTCCGGGAACTTTTGAAGGGCAAAACCTGATTGGGGATCTCTTCAACAGGATTCGGCTCGGCAAGGTGCTCCTCCTCACAGGCATCAATTATAACCTGGAAGAAATGGAATTCGAGGAACTGAGGCAGTTCCGTTTTACAGACCCCTATGCCAACCTGGCGTATTTAGGGGAAAAGGGATGGCAGGTCAGCGCCGGGGGCCGACTCAACATACACTCGGAATACGGTTCTCAATGGGTCTACAACCTCAATCCAAGTTTTACAATCAAGCGGGAGAATGGGTATCTGAAATTCCTGGGGAGTTTCGCCACCTCCTATATTACTCCTTCCCTGACGCAGCTCTTCGGGCAGTTTGGGGCAAATCCTGAGTTGGGGCCCGAATCTAACCGTACCCTCGAACTGGGTACGGAATACACTTCGGGTGAAAAACTCAGGGCGAGTGCCGTATACTTTTCAAGGAGGGAAGACGACTTTGTTTTCTTCAACAACACGACCTTTCGGTACCAGAATGCAGAAAACACTATCAATGCCAGGGGGGTTGAAGTGGAAATAGACTGGAAACCTGTGGAAAACCTGGCCGTGGAAGCCAACTACACCTTTACCGAGAGGGAAGGTGATCCCGGGATCAGAATCCCTAAGCACAAGGCTTTCCTAGGCCTGGGGTATGTCTTTTCAGATACATTTACGGTCTCTGCGACCTACGCGTATACCGGGATCAGGCTGGATACCGATTTCAGCACCTTCACTGAGGTAAGTCTCGATCCTTTCAGTCTGGTGGGCCTGAACCTGAGGTATGTAGTGATCCCTGACCGGCTGTTTTTATTCCTGCAGGCCGATAACCTTCTGAATGAGAACTTCACAGAGATCCTGGGTTTCAATACCCGGGGCAGGAATCTCAGAGCAGGATTTACCCTGAATTTCTAAAAAAAAGCCGGTTTGTACCGGCTTTCTTTTTTTATTTGATGGTGAGGTCGATAGGTTTATCGAGGATCATCCGGTCTTTGACAGGAGTAAAGTCGTCCGTGTCTGTAAAAGGCCTGGCAGGTAGCCGGACCGTAAAGTCCCGTTTTCCTGATAATCCGGTGATCTCCTCCAGAGCCCGTGCCAGCAAGGGTTCGTTAGGATCTCCCAGTATACCGAGGTTGGCGAGGTCTTCTGCCAATTCTATCTCCGGGATAAATCCATTGGTGTAATCCGAAAAGCCCACAGAATTCTCGTTCCTTCCCACCAGGGGTTGAAGAGCCCAAAGATTTTCGGCATTGATAAAGGATTCTCTAGTGGGCGTATACACATAAGGCGCCCCGGATCTGCCCGGGTCGTCCACCATGGTCAGGGAGAATTCATTCTTGCCGGTGGTGGTGGTGCCCACCTGTATCACGTCCATGTAGGGATCCAGGCCGTTGATGATCAATTCACTGGCCGAAGCGGACCTCCCTGTAGTAAGGATATATACCCGACTTAGATTCAGGGTGTTGATCGGTGTGCCTGCTCCGGTTCGGTCGGCAAAGTAATCCTCGATCTGGGAAGCGTCAAAAGAGGCCTGAATTTTGGGGTTCCAGCGCTGTTTTATAAAAAGGTCACTGGTATTTGTGCCGTAGATCATACTGGCCAGCAGGCGTGTGGTATTCACCGACCCCCCCGGATTGTAACGCAGGTCGAGTACGAGGTCCGTGACACCCTGTGCCTTTAATTGCCCGAAAGCGGTATTGAGTTCTTCGTCGAACTCGTTAAGGAAGCGGTTGTAATAAATATAGCCGATCTTCTGCCCGCTGATATCGAATGTTTTGACGATAAAGATGGGGTTCTCCTGGAAGCCTTCGATCTTGGTCAGGGTAACCTCCTTCCCGTTGGGCGTAAAGGTATCATTGACCAGGTCGGCCATATTCAGGGTATAGGTGTCGTTCTCTCCGAAGAGTAAGTCGATGTAATTGTTCAGGTTGAGGGTTTGCCCATCGACCCCGGTAAAAAATTCCCCACGAAAAATATCCTTGGAGGCCGCATCAGAGTTGGGCGTCACATAGCGAACATAACCCACGACATCGTCATTGTCCAGGCCGATCAGTCCGAAACTCAACCCATTGCTCCTGGAGACCCCGGAAAGAAAATCCGTGAATTCATTGTAATCTGAGGCATAGGTGCTGAATCTGTCCTCGAAATACCTGAGGCGGTTATCGAAAAAAGCGCCCGGATCGGTTTCGGACCTCAGGAATTCAGTATATTCTTCATTGGTGCTGAAACGGTCGTCTGCAAGGTTTTCCACATCGTCCTGCCAGAAATACCACAGGTTCATGGACTTCCACATAAAATCCTGGGTAGCCAGATCCGATGATGTCGGATTGAAATTGTCATCGTCCTTACTGCATCCGGTAAGGAGAAACAATATCCCCAGGAATAAAGCTACATTCTTTTTCATCTTTCTTTTTTTAAGGTAAATAGCATTTCATAGCCGAGAGCCACCCCAGGTGTTTTTAGTACCTTGGAGGCAATAGGACTATCATGTGTAGGGAAGGTTAGTTCCTGCTAAATTAATGAGATCGAGGCTAAGAAAAAAAGAATTGTAACAAAATTCGATATAGTTCGTCTAGCTTATGTAACTCGGCAGGAAGATGCTTACAACGACAACCGATCAAAAACTAATGACACAATCAGAATTTGTAAACCTGGTCATGCCGTTCAAAGACAAGCTTTACAGGCTCGCCAAGAGGCTGCTGGTATCGACGGAGGAAGCCGAGGATGCAACGCAGGAAGTGTTGATGAAGTTGTGGGACAAGAAAAAGCGGATCGGAGCCTATCGCAATGTAGAGGCGTTTGCCATGACGATGACGAAGAATTTTTGCCTGGACCGATTGAAGTCCAAGGAATCGGGGAACCTGAAACTGGTGCACAGCAATTACGCGGACGATCGGACTTCCCTTCAGAAGGAGGTGGAGGTCAATGACAGTCTGGAATGGGTGGGAAGGATCATGGAAGGCCTTCCCGAGCAACAGAAACTGGTCCTGCAGTTGAGGGATGTTGAACAGTACGATTACGACGAGATCTCAGAGATGCTCGATATGAAACCCACAGCCGTGAGGGTGGCCTTATCCCGGGCCAGGAAGGCGGTAAGAGAACAATTGATAAAAAAACACAGCTATGGAATTCAATAGAATAGAACAATTACTCGAGAAGTACTTTGAGGCCCGTACCACGGAGGCCGAGGAGCGGGATCTGCGGGATTATTTTTCCGGAGATCAGGTGGCGGAGCACCTGGAGCCTTATCGCCCTATGTTCGCCTACTTCTCCGATGCCAGGAAAGAACGATCCATCAGGCAGGTTCCATTAAAACCCAGAAGAAACTTGTATCAGTGGATTTCCGTTGCCGCGGGGGTCGTTTTAGTAGCCGGCATCTTTTTCGGGAAGCAATATCAGGAAAGGAAGGAAGCGGAATACGCCTATCTCCAGACCAAAAAGGCCCTGGGTCTCCTGGCTGAAAACCTGGACCGTGGCAAGGAAAAAGTGGCCTATTTACATGAATTTGAAGAAACAAAACAAAAAATCATCAAAAACAATTAAAAAACAACATCATGAAGAAGTATATCGCAATTATCGCCCTGGCCCTGTTGCCATTCACGGGAATTTCCCAGTCGATCTTCGATAAGTTCGAGGATATGGATGAAGTGAGTTCGGTCATCGTCAACAAAAACATGTTCGACCTCCTGGTAAAAATGGACGTGAATGTCGATGAACCCGAGGCCAGAGAGGCTATGGAGATCGCCAAGAGCCTGAGCGGACTCAAGGTTTTCATCACTGAAAACAAGAGCATCTCAGCCGATATGAAGTCGACTGTAGACCGATACCTCAAGAACTCTTCCCTGGAAGAGCTGATGCGGGTGAAGGACAAGGATGCCAATGTGAAGTTCTATGTGCGCAAAGGGAAGGATGCTGATCACGTGAGCGAGCTGCTGATGTTCGTCACCGGGATCAAGAACGCTGATGTGGAGATCAACGATCGCAAGATAGAAACCGTGCTCCTGACACTAACCGGGGATATCGACCTCACAAAGATCGGTGCCCTGACCAAGAAGATGAATCTGCCTAAAGAACTGAATCAGGCCGAAAAAAAGAAATCGTAATACACAGGGAATGAGGATGCGGTGTTGTTTGCCAAAGCAGGACCGCAGTCCTTTGACCATAAGGAAGAAGACATGAAAAAATTAACAACCATTTTGCCTATACTGGCTTTTGCTCTGCTGCTGGGTTGTTCCTCCACCCAAAGCTTGCAGGAATACTATGTAGACAATTCGGAGAACCCCAATTTTATCTCCCTGGACCTCCCGGCGAGCATCCTGAACCTCGATGAGGTGGATCTGACTGAGGAAGAGCGTACGGCCGTGGAATCTTTGCGAAAGCTCAATATTCTCGCCTTTAAGAAGACCTCTGCCAATGCTGCGGACTACGAGGTGGAAAAAACAAAGGTCAATGCCATTTTAAAGAATTCTGACTTTAAGGAATTGATGAAGCTGAATTCTGCCTATGGCAAAGGTTTTGTCAAATACCTGGGAGAGGCTGATGCCATTGACGAAGTGGTCATATACGGCAACAGCAATGAAAAGGGTTTTGCCCTGATCCGTGTGCTCGGTAAGGACATGAACCCCGCCCATCTCATGCAGCTGATGCAGGCCATCCAGAAATCCGATTACAAAGGAGAAGGACTGGGAGAGATAGGTCAATTCCTGAAGGGATAAACTCACCGACAAACAAAAACAGAACCTGCCCTATTTGGCAGGTTTTTTTTGGGGACTCAG